>WJIX01000258.1 GCA_014730075.1 bacterium
GATACTGGTGAGCGGAGCAGATGCTGTCGGGTTGGGTGCCATAGCGGGGGGGTGCGACTTCATATCCTCCTACCCGATGTCCCCTTCTACCGCGGTGCTGGCCTTTATGGCTGGAAAGGGAAGGGATTTCGGGGTGCTGGCGGAGCAGGCTGAAGACGAGATTTCCGCGATCAATATGGCGGTGGGAGCATGGTACGCTGGTGCCAGGGCGATGGTCACCACCTCGGGGGGAGGCTTCGCGCTGATGACAGAAGGGATCAGCCTCGCGGCCATGCTGGAATCTCCGGCAGTAATTCACCTGGCCCAGAGGCCGGGCCCGGCTACCGGCCTTCCTACCAGGACAGAACAGGGAGACCTGGAGCTGGTGCTTCATGCAGGCCACGGAGAATTCCCCAGGATAATATTCGCCCCAGGCACCCTGGAGGATGCCTTCTATCTCACCCAAAGGGCGTTCAACCTGGCAGACAGGTACCAGGTGCCGGCGATCATACTCACCGACCAGTATTTCATGGATTCATATTATAATATCGAGCCCTTCGACATTTCCGGATTGTCGGTGGAAAAGAAAATCGTAAAAACTGAGCAGAATTACCAGCGCTACCGGATTACCGATGACGGAATATCCCCCAGGGGCGTACCCGGATTCGGAAGCGGCCTGGTATGCGCGGACAGCGACGAGCATGACCAGGAGGGTCACATTACCGAAGACCTGGAGCTGAGGGTCAGGATGGTAGACAAACGGATGAAGAAACTGGAGCTGATTAGCAGCCAGTCTGAGGAGCCGGTTCTCATAGGAGATGATGATTACCGGAATCTGGTAATCTGCTGGGGATCCACCCTCAATATAGTCAGCGAAGCACTTTCGAGAACAGGGATGAAGAAAGCAGCTGTTCTTCACTTCAGCCAGTTATACCCGCTTCATGAAAAAACTGCTGAGCTGATCAACCAGGCCGAGGAGGTGGCAGTGGTGGAGAACAACGCCACCGCTCAGTTCGCCCGTCTTCTGGAGAGCAGGGCCGGGGTGAAGATAGACCACAACATCCTCAAGTACGACGGTCTCTGTTTCGCCTCGGACTCGCTGGCTGAGAAACTGAAGGAAAGATTTGGGGGACAGGTATGAGTGACGAAAAATTCAATATGGAAGGGATAGATATCGCCTGGTGCCCTGGGTGCGGAAATTTCGGTATACTCAAGGTACTGAAGAAGACCGTTCAGAAAATGGGTATAGAGCCGGAGGAGCTGGTACTGGTATCAGGGATCGGCCAGGCTGCTAAGATCCCCCATTACTTCAGGTGCAATTTCTTCAACGGCCTTCACGGGAGGGCACTGCCCCCGGCAACCGCCATCAAGGCGGCTAACCGTTCGCTGACTGTTATCGCAGAAAGCGGCGATGGAGATATGTACGGAGAGGGCGGAAACCACTTTATCCATGCCATCAGAAGAAATCCCGATATTACCAATATAGTACACAACAATATGATTTACGGTCTGACCAAGGGGCAGGCATCCCCCACCAGCCGGATAGGAATGAAAACTCCGGTCCAGACCGCGGGGGTTATACTGGAACCGTTCAATCCCCTGACCGTCGCAATCGCCCTGGACGCGGGGCTGGTTGCCAGGGCCTATATCGGCGACGCTGAAAAGACAGAAGAGATACTAAGAGAGGCTATCAGCTTCGATGGTTACGCCCTGGTGGACCTCTTTCAACCCTGCGTAACATTCAACAAGCTGAACACCTATAACTGGTTCAAGGAAAATACCTATTACCTGGACGATTCTCACGACAGCGGCGACAGGGTGGCGGCATTTGAGAAAGCAACCGAAACAGATAAACTTCCTCTGGGAATTTTCTACAGAAATACCGGAAAGAAGCCGTTCGAAGAGAATACTGGCATATATCAGGATGACCATACCCCCCTATTCCAGAGAGAAGTGGATTATGATAAACTCGAATCACTGATCGGCCAATATACATTGAAATAATCTTACGAATATCATTTTCAGACCGGACCGGATTTAATATCCTGAAAAGCGGAATACAGACACTATCCCGTGTAAGCGGAACAACCGGAAGGCCCCTGGCTCAGGAAAGGTTGATTATTATGACCGGAGCGCGTGTAAGAGAAACTGATCAGGGTATCCAGGGTGAGTTTACCGTAAGAATGTATGACCAGATGCAGAGAAGGTTCCGGGATAAGGGATGGATCGGGACCAGAGATATCATAAAAAGCGGAATAACCGGAGGGCTGGCGCTGGAGATAGGGCCGGGGTTTCTATGGCTTAATACCAAACCGGCCAAGATGCGTCCGGGGCTGCTCAGCTCGATCAGGGCCGCCTACACACCGGGGGAATTAAGGGAGCTTATCAGGAAAACTGAACTCAAGGACTGCGAAGTAAGCTCTAATCCAATCGGGATCAGGATAACCGGAATGAAATAATCTTTGTGAGATGTCATCCATAACGGAGCAGGAAAACGGGGTGAATATTTGAGCTGGAGCGAGGATAAACTGAGGGAGCTTCCGGTTAGCAATAACTTCCGGATGCGCGGCATGGAGATGACCCGGCTGGAGACCTTCATAGACGCCGCCTTTGCATTCTCGGTCACTCTGCTGGTTATATCGATAGACAGTATACCGGGAAATTACCGGGAGTTCATAGACGCCCTGAAGGGTATTCCCACTTTTGCCGCAAGTTTTTTCATTATATCCACCTTCTGGCTGGGACACCGAAAATGGAGCCGTCGCTACGGCCTGACCGACAGATTTTCTGCCGCGCTTTCTCTATGCCTGATGTTCGTGATACTGGTCTATATATATCCCCTGAAGCTGATGTTCTCAGTTCTCTTCGCCTGGATCACTGGCGGCTGGCTTCCGTCCGAATTTGCACTGGAAGAATTGAACCAGCTCCTGGGACTCTTTGTGATATATGGAATCGGTCTGACCGCTCTGGCCTCTCTAATGGGCCTGCTGTACGTCAATGCCCTTAAAAGCTCCGACGGACTTAATCTCAGCAGGGTGGAGAAAATACTCACCCGGGAAGAGATTGCAGGTTACCTGGTCACGGCGGCAACAGGATTGATATCGGTCGGGATGGCCATTCTGCTCCCCGATAGAATAGCCGTACTGTCGGCTTTTATCTACGGGACCCTCCCGGTAACCATACCCCTGGCAACCTCCATTTTCTCCAGGAAGGCCCGGAAGATCGCCGCAGGGGATTAATCCCGGGACCAGGGCTTGTTCAGCTTCGCGGCTGTATTATCTGTTGACCGGCCCTGGGGCTGATTCAGCATATACCAGAATCAATAATTAAAAGAGTGTATATGTCAGCCCCACCGCCAGGGTCTGGGATATCTGCCGCTTGGGCGAGATATCCTCATCATAGAATATCCGGATATTAAGGCTCACATCAATATACTCCGAGACCTTCGCCTTGAACATATTATCCCAGTTTACATCTATACTCTTGAAGGTGTTAAAATCAGAGAATATTTCCACCTTGGAGGTAAACAGTATGTTCTTATCCAGTTTCAGGCTAAGATCGGTAACCAGCTCTGCCCCGAATTCGTTCTTGAAATCTTCTATTTCATTCTCCGTGTCCGGATCGTCAGCGTATCCATATTTCACTGACGATACTGTCTGCTTCATAGCTGCTCCAACCCTGGTTTTTATGAAACCAGCCGGTTTTACCCCCAATCCCACGGACTCTGTAAAATAGGTGGGATCGAAACTGTCGGAGGTCTGGATATCTGTCTCTGTGCTGTAATCATACCCGGCGGCGTACTGGGTCCGGGCCGAGACAGAGGCATAGGGGTCCACGAAAATACCCAGCAGGCGGGTGTAAACGCTTTCAAAGCGGAGCTCGTCCGCAGCCTTCCTGGCCGATTCATCACCTACCCTGGTCTTCCCGAACGAGGTCTTCAGGCTGTTGCTCCATTCATATTTCTTCTCAGTCTTACTCAGAGCGGCATTGACGTCCAGCTGCCATGACCAGGAGTCTTCTCCCCCCTGAGCCCAGTTGTCAAAGCTGTTCTGCGTGAAATTCAGCCCAGCCACCGCTGTCTTCTTCCAGCCATATTCAACCTCTTCCTTCTCCTCAGCCGTAACATTTCCGAAAGGCGTCGAAACCATTACTGTTAAAATGATTCCTACTAATAACTTACGCATGACTCCTCCTTATCCGGCATGAGCAATATTCAGGTGCAGTTATTTTAACCTTTCCTCCCCTTCACGGCAAGTTTTTTAGCTGCCTCCGGAAACCGCCTCCACCTCTTTCATCACCCTGATCAGGTTGCCGCCCAGAATCTTTATAATCTCCTCCTCGGAGTATCCCCTATCGAGCAGGTGATAGGTGATCAACTGGTAATCTCCGGTATCCTCGATCCCCTCCGGAAAGCTGCCCGCTCCGTCAAAATCAGAGCCCAGTCCGACGTGATCGATACCCGCAACCTCCACCGCATGCTCTATATGGTCTATCAGAACCGATACAGGGGGATCAGGCGGGGCGTGTTTATTCCACAGGGGCATCGCTTTCTCGTAGAAAGCTTCACTATCTCCGGCTGCTTCCTCACGCAGCTTCTCAAATTCAGGTTTCAGTTTTTTTCTCACCGCCTCCGACTTCCTGGCGTATCTTTCGGAGAGGAAACCGGAATAGAATA
>WJIX01000259.1 GCA_014730075.1 bacterium
ATCAGGTTCAGCGCCGGAGAGGATTTCATGAAGAAGCTGGAGAAGGTAAAATCTCTTCTTTCTACCAGGTATCCTGAGGGGGTCAACCTTGAGCTTCTTTTCGATCAGCTCCTGGAAGGATATCTTGATAAGAACGACCCCGAGAGAAGAGAGGGTGATAATAATATTGAAATAGACAAATTAAACAGAAACAGGAATATACCTCAGAGGGTAAAGGACAGGGTATACAAACGAGACGGCGGAAGGTGCAGTTTCGTGAGCAGGACAGGAAGAAAATGCAATTCAACATGGAACCTGCAGTTTGATCATATAGTGCCTTTCGGCAAGGGCGGGGACAACTCGCCGGATAATCTTCGTCTATTATGCGCCAGGCATAATCAATTAATGGCCCGGAGGGAGTACGGACCGGAGCATATCAGCAGGTTCAAAGGCAAAGCCCCATAAGAGCCGCCGTAGTAATCATGAGCTTGGATCGATAAAATCCTGATTCTCATTTATCTTGAAATCAGATCGCCATTATCTGTAGAATTAGGTTTTTCAGAAAGGATGTGAAATCATGGAAAATATGAGCGAAAAGTTCACTCCGTACATCCCGGCGGAGCAGGAAATGGCGGAGTTTACCTTCCGTGCGGTGATGCTGGGAGCCATACTTGGCCTGGTCTTCAGCGCCGTTACGGTATACCTGGGCCTCAAGGCGGGACTGACAGTAGCGGTTAATATCCCGATAGCTATCATAGGGATTGCCTTATTTTCCGGATTCAGGAAAAAGGTGACCGTACTGGAGCTTACCACTGTTCAGACTACCGGTGCGGCGGGGGGATCGATAGCCTCAGGCATCATATTCACCCTTCCCGCACTCATATTCCTGGGATTCACCCTGGACCTTACCAAGGCATTCGTGGTTGCCCTGGCCGGCGGATTGCTGGGTATCTGCTTTCTGATACCTCTTCGCAAATACCTGATAGAGCGAGAGCACGGAGTTCTGCCCTACCCGGAGGGGATAGCATGCGCCGAGGTGATAAAGAGCAAGGACAAGGGGGGAGTGCACGCCAGATCGGTATTCTGGGGAGCAGGATTTGGAATAATATACAAGGGGTTGATGGCGATCGGGAGGTTCTGGAAGGAGATCCCGATCTGGAATCCCAGCTTCTACCGCGGTTCCACCCTGGCCGGCGAGGTCTCGCCTGAACTTCTGGGGGTAGGATACCTGATTGGCCCCAGGGTCGCCGGGATCATGGTGGCAGGAGGCTTCATATCCTGGATGCTCCTGATACCCCTTATCAGGTTCTTCGGAGCTGCCATACCGGTGGAGATCAGCAGCGGCGGAGCTGTAATCACCAAGACAGTGGGGGAGATCACCAACTACTCGGTCCTCTGGAATAAATATGTCCGTTATATCGGGGCCGGAGCCGTGGTGGCCGGGGGCGTGATCAACCTGTTCAAGGCGCTCCCGACTATCATTCATTCATTCCGCGAATCATTCGCCGAGATGAGAACCCCGGAGGCCGCGGCCAGTTCCACCAGCAGAATATCCAGGGACCTTCCAATATCATTCGTGGCTGGAGGTATCGGCCTGGCCTTCGTGGTTATTTTCCTTCTTCTTACATTAATTATCCATCCCGGTCATATATTCGGGAACTTCCTGGCATCTATACTCATAATCGTATTCGGGTTTTTCTTTGCCACCGTATCCGCGCGGCTGGTAGGAGAGATCGGGGTCTCCTCCAATCCCACCTCCGGGATGACCATCGCGACCCTGATGATAACATCACTGATATTCCTGGCAGTTGGCTGGGCTGGCGGAATATACACCGCGGTGGTCCTGATGGTAGGCGCGGTGGTCTGTATCTGCGCCTCCAACGCCGGCAATGTATCGCAGGCGCTCAAGACCGGGTACCTGATAGGCTGCACTCCCAGGAAACAGGAATATGGCTATACCATCGGTGCCTTTGCCGCCATCTTCCTGGTGGGCGCCACCCTGATAGTCCTCAACAATGCCTTCACGGTGGAGGAAACCATAACCGATCCATCATTCACCATCCCGGAGCAGGCGGTAAGCGAAAAGGTGATTGAACACAAGGGGGGGCAGTACCAGGTCTACGGAATGCCCGGTACCGGGGAGAAATTCCTGGTTGACCAGGATAACCCCCGCCATATAATCCGCCGGGAGGCCGGAATCGGCTCTTCCAAGCTTCCCGCCCCCCAGGCCCGCCTGATGGCCACTGTGATCGACGGGGTGCTTAACAGGCGGCTTCCCTGGGTACTGGTTCTGATGGGTATCTGCCTCACCATAGGGATGGAGCTCTGCGGAGTCAGCACTCTCCCATTCGCGGTGGGGGTTTATCTGCCCCTGTGGATTACCACCCCCATATTCACCGGGGGAATAATCCGCTGGGGTGTGGAGAAATTCTCCAGGACCGGTAATGCTTCCGACAAATCAGGCACGGGGATGCTCTTCGGCAGCGGGCTTATCGCCGGAGGGGCCCTGGGCGGCCTGCTCTACGCTATCCTGGTTGCTTTCGGGGTGGACAGTTTCCTCGCCGTGGGGCCTCGCATTCTGGGCTCGCTGACCGAGAAGAGCTGGTTCAGCATGATCTTCTTTGCCATAATGTGTATTATGCTGATAAGAACGGCAGTTCGGAAAACCGAAAGCTGAGTAAAAAGCGAAAGGAGCGGGTCCTGATCGATAATACTCCAGTAGAAGAGATTTTGGAAATCCTCTGCTGCCCGGAGTGCAGTGCGGAGCTGAAGGAGGAAAACGACGCCCTCCTCTGTACAGGCTGCGGGCGAAGATTCCAGGTTGAAAGCGGTATCCCGCTCCTCTATCCGGAAGACCTGGACCGCGAGCACCTGCGGGAAGAGAAGAAGCTGGGGAAAGAGATGATCACCCCTTCCGCTGACAGAAAAGTGTCCGTGTCCGGGAAGGAGTGGGAAAGATCCAAACAGGAATTCTGGAATTATGTACAGGTGCAGGCTTCGTCGATGGAGAAAGGGATTTTTCTGAATATAGGGTGCGGGGTGGACCTCGGCTACCTCCGGCTCGGAAGGCCCGGGATCATACTGGCGGGGCTGGATATCGTACCACAGCTCATTGACCACCTCAGGGAGAAAGGGATGGATTTCGGAGTAGCGGGATCGGTCCACCGGCTTCCGGTCCGGGAAAACAGCTTTGACGCGCTCTGCTGCACAGATCTGGTACATCATGAATGGGAGCGGGCGGAGATGATCCTGGCCAGGTTCCACTCCATTCTCAAGCCTGGGGGGATGCTCTTCCTGGAGGATATTAATGCATGGGGGCTGGGCCAGTTCTATAAATCTATCCTGCTGCCAAAGAACATACACGGAACGCTTCGAAAACTATACCACAGGGTGCGGGGTACGGAAAATCCCCCCGCGGAGTATGAATTCCCCACCAGCGTTTTCAGGATCAGGAAAATGATGCAGGAACTGGGCTTCCGGGATATTACAGCCGTCCCCCTGGAAAGCTGCCCCAACTCGGGGAGAGTCTTCCGAAGATTCTACCGGTTGGCTTCAAGACTGCCACGGGTAGCTGAGTACCATAATTTCCATTACATGCTCACTGCCCGGAAATAGCGGGCAAGCTAATCATTCCCGGCCTTCTGCTCCAGGAACCTTCTTCTGATGTACTGGCAGTAGATCGCTCCCGCGGGATTATGTGCCAGCACCCTGTCCTTGGTGATGAAGGTGGTTACCGGCGCATCGGAGCATTCGGTGAAAACCGAATCGTGTCCCACGCAGAGGCCGCAAATGACATTAAGCTCGGTCCCCGCCCGGTTCATGATCTCCGCCTGCCCGGCCGGGTTGCATATCGATTCGGTCTCCCTGCCCCTTCCGATCCTCTCCAGCCCGAACTCCTCCTTCTCTATCCCGCCAACCTTGCAGCAGACCGAAACCACCTCGAAATGCTGCGAGAGTATCTCTTCCACCACCTTTGCCTCCGCAATAGTACCTATGCAGAAGGCCAGACCCAGCTTCCTGTATCCCATCTCACGGGCAAACAGGATTATCTCGGATATCCGCGGCTCCTCACAGTAATGCCTCCCCTCTATCGCGGTGGCGGCCCGGTGAAGGGCACCTATCCTTTCCTCGCCATAGAATTCCCTGTGCTTGCCAGCCACCCCGAAACAGTCCTTACCCCCGGTGCACTCACGGTTGCCGCAACGGGCGCATCTTGCTTTCTCAGCTTTCATTTCCAATCCCTTTCCGGTGAAGTAGCTGTAAAACTTCATAAATCCAATAATAGTTTGAAATATCATTGCCAAACTGTTAGTTTAGTAATATGGGACATTTACCATATCTTTTCAATCCAGATAATTATTCATTAACTGTTTTATTCAGTGGGAGGCAAATATGACCAGCGACCCTGTGAGCATGCTTGAAGAGCTCAGGCAATTCGGGGGAGAACGGGAGACGGAGGGTCTGCCGGACGAAACAATCAATTCTTTCTGCAAAAGAGACGAGACCCTGATAAAAGCGATTGAACAGGGGGTGGAGGAGCACCGCAGGCTGAGAGACGAGTTCGGCGAAGAGCTGGGCCTTCCGGAGAGGAAGCTCCGGGACAGGGTCCAGTCCGACCTCGAGAATTTCTACCCCAGGAATACCAGGAATCCATTCGTGGCTATAGCCGCCGCCGGTCCATGGATAGTTACCAGCCACGGTGCGGTCCTCCACGACTCCGCAGGATATGGAATGCTGGGGATGGGCCACTCCGACCCGAAGCTCCTGGAAGCAATGGGACGGCCCTGGGTAATGGCGAATGTAATGACTCCGCAGTTCAGCCAGAAGAGGTTCTCCGACAGGCTTAAGAAGGAGATAGGGCACACCAGGGGTTCCTGCCCCTTCAGCAACTTCATCTGCATGAACAGCGGATCGGAATCTGTGAGCGTGGCATCCAGGATTGCTGATATCAACGCACTCCGCCACACCGGAACCGGAGGCCGTCATGAAGGCAAAGAGGTAAAACAGCTTGCCGTGGAGGAGGGATTCCACGGGAGGACCTACCGGGCTGCCAGCGTTTCCGACTCTACCATGGAAATCTACAGGGAGAACCTGGCCTCCTTCCAGGACAGCTCCACTCTGGTAACCGTTCCGATCAATGACCTGGATGCTCTGAAAGAGGCATTTGAGAAGGCGGAAAAGGATAATATCTTCTTCGAGGCGATGTATATCGAACCGGTGATGGGAGAAGGTGAGCCGGGAAGAGCGGTCAGCCGCAAATTCTACGACCTGGCCCGGAAACTTACCGCCGATAGCGGGACCATGTTCATAGTAGACTCCATACAGGCAGCGATCAGGGCCCAGGGATGCCTGAGCATAATAGACTACCCCGGTTTCGAGGACTGCGATCCGCCTGATTGCGAGACCTACTCCAAGGCATTGAACGCCGGGCAGTATCCTCTCTCGGTTATAGCCCTGAATGATGAATACTCCGAAATATACGTCCCCGGTGTCTACGGAAACACCATGACCACCAACCCCAGAGCCCTGGAGGTGGGATGCGCTGTTCTGGACGGTATAACCGATGAGCTGCGGGAGAATATCAGGAAAAGAGGATCGGAGTTTCTGAGCAAGCTGGAGCAACTCTCAGAGGAATTCCCCGGGGCTATTACCTCAATTTCGGGAACCGGCCTGATCATAAACGCGGAATTGAATCCGGACCATTACAGTGTGGTTGACAGGGAAGGTTTCGAATACTATCTCCGGGTGCACGGAATCGAGATGATCCACGGAGGACATAACGGGATAAGGTTCACACCCCATTTCGCCGTTACTTCCGAAGAGATAGACCTGATAATAGATATGATCCGAAAGGGCCTGACCGAGCTGGCCTGAAAAAAGGGCAGGACCGTTCAGGAAATATCGCTATGATGATCATTCCGAGAAATCTCTTTCTCTACTCGATCATAACTCTGGCTGTCCTGCTGCTGACGGGGGTCCCCTCCGCGGCGCAGGAAAATCAGGATCGGGACAGAGATGAATCCCGGCTCCTTGGAACCCACCTCTCCAAAACATATACCGACGACCTGGAGGGACTGCTGGAACGAAAGTATATCAGGGTCCTGACAGTCTTCAACCGGACCAACTTCTTTATCTCCAGGGGACGGTTCCTGGGCTTTGAATACGAACTGATAAAGGACTATCAGAAGTATCTGAACAGAACCCTTCCCGGAGGTGAGCTGAGGGTTGTGGTAGACTTTGTGATCTGCCCCCGTGACAGCCTGATCGAAAAACTGAGGTCCGGATACGGGGATATCGTGGCTGCCGGGATGACCATAACACCCCGCCGGAGCGAGCTGGTCGATTTTACCACCCCCTATCTTACCGGCATCCACGAGGTGGTAGTGGCCAACAGCAGCACTGAACTTCCGGAGTCTCTGGAAGGGCTCTCCGGGAGAGATCTCTTCGTGAGAAGAAGCAGCAGCTATTATGAAAGCCTATCATCTCTGAACCTCCTTCTGGAGATGCGGGGGAAGAAGCCGGTGGAGATAGTGGAAGCGGATGAAAACCTGGAGACAGAGGACATACTGGAGATGGTGAACGCCGGAG
>WJIX01000260.1 GCA_014730075.1 bacterium
GAGGTGCTATCTGCATATAGGCATCTGAGTAATTTCCCTGCTGGAAAAGAGATTCAGCAAGGAGGGTATTGGCCCTGATACTCGCCGGAGACAGTTTCAGAGCCAGGGATGAATATTTTTCGGCGGTTTCCGGGTTCCTCTGCCTGAGGGCGCATTCCGCAACGCCAAGGTAGGGGGGAACGTAATTCTGCTTAAGTTTAATCGCCATTTTGTAGCTTCTCTTTGCCGCGCTCAATTCGTTCTGCCCCTGGAGCGAAAGCCCCAGCTTGTAGTGAGCCACCGGATCGTTCTTCCGGTATTTAATCGAGTTCCTGAAACTCTCTTCGGCATTATTATATTGATTCATCTCCAGATAGGCGACCCCCAGGTTGAAATGGGTATCCGGGTCGGATCCTCTTATCTCCAATGATTTATTCCATAACCCGATTGCCTTCTTCAGGTTGCCATCACTGGCAGCGGTAATTCCTTCATTATAATAACGTATCGCCTTATCGGAGCATGAGATCAGTGATGTCGACAGAATCAGGGCGGCCGCAATAAATAACGGAAGGTTGAGATTCTTCATTATTCCCCCTTTTCAATTAAGTACACCCGTTTAAATATACAAGAAAGATGGACGGTTCGCAGGTGAAAATTCATTTTAATACAATGGTTTGATGAAAGGAGTTCGAATGCATCCTTCAAGCATCTTGACAACCCCTGTTATCTTTATATAGATTAAGTTGACCGGAGGGGGAGTATCCCCGCAGGTCATGGTCTTTTGGCTGGAGGCCTAAAATGAGATTCTGCTCAATCATCGGGAAATCAGGGAGGAATCCTGAACCGCCCGTGAGCAGGGAGGAGATATAATGCACCAGATCAATGTAGGCGAAAATATCATGGAGAGGAACAGGGAGATAGCGGCTGAAAACCGGGAGATGCTGCGCAGCAGCAAGGTTACCTCCGTAAATATAATGAGCGCCCCCGGGGCCGGAAAGACCTCTCTTCTTGTAAGCTCTCTTCCCCAGCTGATGAAGAAACGGAGGGTGGCGGTCATAGAGGGTGATGTTCAGACTACCAGGGATGCCGACCGGGTATCCAGGACCGGAGTGGAAGTTTTTCAGATTGAGACTGGAGGGGCCTGCCATCTGGATGCCTCCATGGTGCACCGCGCGCTTCATCAGATCGATCTGGATAATATCGACCTGCTGATGATTGAGAATGTCGGAAATCTGGTATGCCCGGCCGAGTTCGAGCTGGGTGTAGACGCCAGGGTTATGCTTCTCAGCGTCACCGAGGGGGATGACAAACCGAAGAAGTACCCCCTCATGTTCCTCGAATCATCCATGCTGATTCTGAATAAGATAGATATTATCGAATATGTTGATTTTGATATGGAGAGGGCTGGAAATGAGGCCAGGGAAATCAATCCCAGGATAGAGATCATGAAACTCTCCTGCAGGACCGGTGAAGGTATGGAAGACTGGATTGGCTGGGTGGATAAACTCTGTGATAAAGGCGGTAAATAGGTATGTGCCTGGGTGTACCAATGAAAGTGGCTGAAATAAAAGGTAACGACGCTGTTGCCGAAGCTGGCAGTGTCAGCAAATCGATCAGGCTCGATCTTCTGGATAATATCTCGGTGGGGGATTATGTCCTTATACACACCGGGTACGCCATTG
This sequence comes from bacterium, assembly GCA_014730075.1. Classification (GTDB taxonomy): domain Bacteria; phylum Krumholzibacteriota; class Krumholzibacteriia; order Krumholzibacteriales; family WJIX01; genus WJIX01. Next base: position 1,662 of record WJIX01000260.1, read on the forward strand.
AGAAGATAGACAGGGAAGAAGCCCTGGAGACCATAGAGCTGCTCAGGAAGGTCTATGCCGCGGGAAAGGATGCAGGCCTTCGAAGAGGAAGCAGTGATGAAGGAGATTGATTTCAGGGCTTCATTCAGGGAGCCTGAACTAGCAAGGGCGCTCGCGGAAGAACTTTCAGAGTGCCAGCCTGCCGGCCCGGTTCAGCTGATGCACGTCTGCGGAACTCACGAGCATTCAATCGCCAGGGCGGGAATCAGATCTTTTCTGCCTGAAGGGGTTAAACTGGTAGCGGGGCCCGGCTGCCCCGTCTGTGTCTGCCCGGCGGGCGATATAGATCTGGCCATGCAGGCAGCCTCCAAGGAACGGGTGATCCTGACCACCTTCGGAGATATGTTCAGGGTACCCTCTTCCGATAGATCGATGGAGAGGATGAAGGGAGCCGGGGCCGATATCAGGGTTGTTTACTCACCATTCGATTCGATCCGGATAGCCCGTGAGAACCCCGGCAGGGAAGTGGTATTCATGGCAGTGGGATTTGAGACTACTGCCGGCCCGATTGCAGCATCCTGCGACATGGAATCCCCCGGAAACTATTCCGTAATTCCATCAATAAGGCTGATCCCTCCCGCGCTTGAATTTCTCCTGGAAAGGAGCGAAGGGGGTATTAACGGATTTATTCTTCCCGGGCATGTCAGCACTGTCCTGGGAAGAAAAGGGTACCTGTTCCTGAATCAGTACGGGATTCCATCCGTAATCGCCGGATTCGAACCAGTTGATATACTGGCAGCTCTTCTTGACCTGCTCCAACAGCTGGAGAAGCGGGGTCCGGGTAAGGTCAGGAACCTGTATGGCAGAGTGGTGCGAGAGGAAGGGAACAGGAAGGCCAGGAAGATTATAGAAAAGGTTTTCAGAAAAACCGATTCCAACTGGCGGGGGATCGGATTAATAACGAAGTCCGGATTACGTTTCAAGGATAAATACCGGAGACTGGATGGAGCAGAGAAGCTGGGCCTGGAGTACAATGCCGATGCCGTGGATATTCTTCCGGGCTGCCTTTGCCACAGGGTTATACTCGGCGAAGCCGAACCGGAAGAGTGCCCCTTGTTCGGCACCCGATGCACCCCCGCGGTCCCTTTCGGCCCCTGCATGGTATCGAGCGAAGGAACCTGCAGGGCGAGATATATATACTCGACCTGAGATGAGTAATACTATGCCGAGGAAATAATATGGAGCTGGTGACCGGATTTGAACCGGTGACCTACGCATTACGAATGCGTTGCTCTACCAGCTGAGCTACACCAGCCCCGCAGATTATAATACAATCCAATATATATATCAGCGTTAAACCCCTTTCAAGTTAATTCTGGGTACGATGCCGGACCGATTACCCCGTCCGATTGGCCGCTTATCGGATACTCGCGGATGGCATGCTTTCTGCTATAATTTGATGAGTGTCAATAACAGGAGTCGATTGACAGGTAATAGCATAGCACGGCGGGAAAAGGTGGTAAATCTTTGACCGGACGGCGGTTAAACGGAGCAAGGATATCAGGGTGATCTCATGGATATTCTAAGTGTAGAAGAAATAAGAAAATCATTCAAGAGCGACTTTACCAGGCAGAGGTCCGAGGTGCTTCATGGAGTATCATTCCGCGCCTCTGATGGTGAAGTACTGGGATTTCTGGGCCCCAACGGAGCGGGAAAGACCACTACCATCAAGATCATTCTGGGGCTGATCAGGCCGGATTCGGGAAAAGTCCGGGTTATGGGAAGGGATATCAGCGACCGCGGCATCAAGAAAGTAATAGGATATATGCCGGAAAAGGCCTATTTCTATAACCACCTTTCCCTCAGGGAATTCCTGGAGTTCTGCGGCAGGATGAGCGGGATGAAAGGTGATCTGCTGCGAGACAGAATCTCCGAGCTTATAGAGCTGGTAGGGCTATCCGGCAGTGAGGATAGAAAACTCAAGGGTTTTTCCAAGGGGATGACCCAGCGGGCCGGTCTGATTCAGGCGATTATTCATGATCCGGACCTGCTGATCCTGGATGAACCTTTCTCGGGGCTGGATCCAATGGGCAGAAAGCTTATCAGGGACGTACTTATGCGGCTGCGGGATGAAGGAAAGACCATATTCTTCTCATCACACATACTTCCCGATATGGAGATGATCTGTGACAGGACCTGCATAATCAAGAAGGGAAGGGTGGTAAGGCAGCTGAGCATGGGTGAACTGACCAGAGTGGGAGAGGGAAAGGTGGATATCAGGGCGAGGAGCTGTCCTCAGGAAGAGATCGAAAATATAGCGGATTATATTGAGGGTGTACGGAAAAACCATGATGAAAGCATAATATCGGTCAGCAAGCAGGAATACACCAGGTCCGTTCTTACCAGGCTTCTTGACTGTGGGGCGGACATTCTCAGTGTGGCAACCCGGCACCCGACCCTGGAGGATGTATTCCTGGATGAGATTGAATCGGGCAGTAAGGGTGAGAGCGAAAAGCAGGAAGAGATCGAAGCTGTTACGGGATAGATAAAAGAGGTCGATTAGATGTCAGGAATAAAAACTATCGCACTGAATACTTTCAGAGAGTCGATAAGAGGAAAAGTTCTTTATGTGGTTCTGGTTTTCGGCGGAATTCTAATTCTCAGCACTTATTTTCTCTCCCCGCTTTCGGTCGGTTCAGCCAGGGAGAAGATCATTACCGATGTTGGCCTGGCCTTCATATCTTTCATTGGTGTAATGACTGTGGTAGTTGTGGGCAGTACGCTTGTCCACAAGGAGATAGATAAAAAAGCGGTATATATGGTTCTTATCAGGCCGATAACGCGGCTCGAATATATCCTGGGCAAATTCTTCGGTATAATGACCGCGGTATTGCTGATCGCGCTGGTGATGGGTGTTCTGACAGCACTGTCAGTGCTTCTGGGAGGGGGGAATATAAGCGGCCAGCTTGTTGCTGCGGTATATTTCTCCATTCTGGAGATGGCTGTGATGTGCTCGATAGTGCTGTTCTTCAGTACATTTACCACTCCGGTTCTGACATTCTTCTTTGCCGCCTGTGTTTTCGCTGCCGGGAGTTTGAGCGGGGACCTGCGGGTCTTCGCCGAGAAGATGGGCTCGTCCGGCGGGAAACTGATAATGGACCTCTTCTACTATATTCTGCCAAATCTCAGTATTTTCAATTACCGGCACGAGGCGGTTCATCAACTGCCGGTGCCGATCAACGACCTTCTGATCTCCTCCGTATATTCACTGGTTTATTGCGGTGCTCTGCTTCTGCTGGCATATCTGGTTTTCAGGAGGAGGGAGTTTACCTAGGGAAGTGATGAAAAGAAAATCAGTCAACATACTTCTTGTCGCTGCCGCTCTGGCCGCAATAGTACTCGCCTCAAGAACCGTAGAGGGGATAGGGGCCAGGAAGAGAGAAATGGACATACAATACTTGCCCAACACCCAGTCGCTGAAGCTTATGTCTCTTGGTTACAGAAATCTTGTTTCAGACATACTCTGGTTCAAGACTACCCAGTATTACGGGGGATACAGGATGGGAAGGAACAGTCTCAGGCTGTTCAAGCATCTCATTAATGTTATAACAGACCTTGATCCCCAGTTCACGTTTGCCTATCAGCTCGGGGCGGTAATAATGGCCGAGGATATGGGTGATTTCGAAGAGGGGCGCAGGCTGCTGCGCAAGGGGATAGAGAACAATCCTGAAAACTGGAGATTAAATTTTGAACTGGGCTTTCTGTACTACATTACCGGAAGGGACTATAAAATGGCCCAGCAGTATTTTACCATGGCCTCCCGGATGCCCGGTGCCAATGAGCGGGCTCTGAGATTCGCCGCCAGCGCGGCTGCCCGGGGGGATGACCTCTCTCTGAGTATCAAGATGTGGAAGCACCTCGCTGATAATACGGAGGAGGAGTTCATGAAGGAGCTTGCCGCCGGATATATCCGCAAGCTGGAGAAGAAGATGGAAGAGCGAAGAGAGGAAGGAGAATGAACCCTCTCATATACGTGGCGGCAGGATTACTGGGGCTGGCATTCGGAAGTTTTATCAATGTGATAATAAGCAGGGTGCCCGGTGGAAGGTCCATAGTCAGCCCGGGATCCGCCTGTACATTCTGCGGCGCGGGAATTAGGTGGTATATGAATATTCCGCTTTTGAGCTATATTTTTCTGAAGGGACGCTGCCACTTCTGCGGGGAGAGGATATCTCCCGTTTACCCCGCCATCGAGCTTACCGGGGCTATTCTTGCCATTATCTCAGTGTATTCCTTCGGGCTGAGCCTGGAAATCCTGTTCATCTATCCGTTCGTGATATCCCTGGCCGCAATAACGATAATCGACTGGCGGCACAGGATAATCCCTGACAGTATCAGCCTGCCCTTTATAC
>WJIX01000261.1 GCA_014730075.1 bacterium
AATAACGGAGCCGGCTACCGATGAAACCAGGGCGATAGCGCCCAGCTCCAGGTATATCATCCTGACAATCTGCCATGGTCTGGTCCCCAGCGCTTTCATCACCCCGTACTCCTTCCTGCGCTCCATCACCGACATCAGAACGGTATTGAGAACCCCCACCGCGACTATGATAACTATGATCGCGTAAGAGTAATAAGCCCCCGCCTTGTCTGACTGCATGGAGCGGTAGAATACCGGGTTGATCTCCGGCCAGGCGGCAACATCCAGCCCCGAACCCTCCAGGGCACTTCTCAGCTCTTCAGCCGCCGGTTCAACCAGGCCGAGTGACCGGCAGACCACCAGTATTTCGTGGACCCTGCCCCTCAGGGCGAACAGCTCCTGGCTGTCCTCTATGTGCATATATACCGATGTCCGGTCAGTTCCTTCATTCCCCGTAGAATAGGTCCCCCTGATCCTGAATATCCCCGATGCCATGGAGCCGTCTGCCGCCTGGGAGATGATTACCAGCGAATCGCCCCGGTACGCGTTAAGGTTATCGGCCAGTCCAGCGCCCAGAATTACCGACCGGTCCGGGGCGCTCCCGAACGGCTCCCCGCTCTCTATTCTCCTGTTGTAGCTGGTTGTACTGTTTTCCGATTCCGGCTCTATTCCCACAATCTGAATCCCGGAGGTTTTCTCACCCACGGAACCCAGCCCCGAGGTGATCACCCTGGGCGCGGCTCCCTCCACCCCCTCGACTGAGCGTACCTTCCCTATCACCTCCCGGAAATCATCTATGGTCTTGTACAGGCCCGGACGCTCCAGATAATCTCCGCTGTGGACCTGGATATGCCCGGTCCAGACCCGGGTGAACTGGTTTATCAGGTTATCGTAGGCTCCTTCGGTCCAGCCAATGGTGAATCCGCATAGAACGAACCCACCGATCATCATCAGCATGGTGAACATGGTCCTTCGTTTCTGCCTGAGGGTATTCCTGAGTGAGTATTTATAGAGCATCGGGGAGTGCTACCTCCGCTTCCTGAGATTTCTGAGAGAGAACAGATCGTCATCCAGCTCTACCTCGAATTCTATGTCCAGGTATTCCACGGTGGTCCGGTGTCCTTTCTTCTCCTCCGACAGGGGGACCATGGTCATCCGGGTTGGTATCTCCTTTCCATCCATTACCTTTACCCTGTCATAGAGCATCTTCTTCATCACCCTCTCCTTCTCATCCACATAGCGCTGCTCCACCGGAAGAAGGTTTTCCCGGTCAACTTTCATTACCAGTTTCTTCCAGAGGGTAACCACCCCCTCCTTCGGAACCAGCTCCAGGTACATCATCCCCTCCTCCGCCTCCGGCGGATTGATCTCGCTGTAGTGATAATCAGATATGAAAGAAGACTCCCGGACGATGTCATCGTTGGTGAAGTCACTTCCCATCCAGTTGGCCATCATCATGGAGGGGGGTATCTTGACAACCTTGTTGATATTGGGGATATAGTTCCACATCTCGTTGTCTATCTTCAGGGTGGCGGTTCCCTTTTCCTTCTCCGGCTCAGTGACCACTATCAGCATCCTGTCCATCCCCTCGCTCCAGAAATCCATAACCAGCGACCTCTCCCAGTGTGGATTTATGATAGTCATCTTCATGCTGCCGGTGCTGGAGCTGCTCCGGTAGAGCCGGTCCAGCTTCTCGATTACCCGGTCAACATCGCTCTCACTGGCCGGGGCAGCCGCGGCCATGACCAGAAGCGAAGCAACCGCTACCAGAAGCTTTCTCATCTTACCCCCCGTCGCGGTATATCAGGTACCGTTCAATGCAAATTAACTGATTTGGTTCCATGGTAATATATAAACGCCGCAACTGCCAGATTAATCACTGGGCAGGGAGGCTGCCGGGATTACTGGCCGGGCGGGTTCTGTCCCCTCAGAGATCCGGAGGTGGAGTAGTCCCCCAGGAAATCTATATCCCTCCACTCCTTCAGCTGATACTTGGGCTGGCCGGCCCTTACAAAGGTAAACCTTGCTATTCCACCGTAACTGGCCTCGCCCTCCAGGGTGATCAGGTATTCCCCTTCCACCCAGGGTTCGTCCCCCTCCAGGTTCACCTGGTCAAACTCGCCGCTCTCATCCCCGAATCGTATCGATCTTTCTCCAGTGTAGTCTCCCTTTATCTTGTTCAGAAAATCCAGCTCATCGCTCTTGTCCCAGTCATCCAGGATCCCGGGGTACTGGCCCTGGTCTGTCCCTGTCGGAACGAAGAGGAATTCATCCGAGAGAGACCTTTCGTAATTCGAGTTGGCCAGCTCGGAGAATCCGGAGGAGAGGTTGGTAAAAACATCCGTGGCCTCCTCCACCGGCACCCAGGTATCCTCCTCCCCACCACCCGGGACTACCGGATCCCTGGTCTCGAACAGGCACCCCTGCAGGACCAGAGTCGAAATAACCACTATCAGAATTGAAACTCTCCTGTACATAATCTCTCCTAAAACTTATAAGAAAGGCTCATTTGAGCATCCACATACTCTTTCATTTCCTTGGTAATCCTGGAACCGAAGTTTCTTATATAGAACAGGTCCAGGTCCAGGCTGGCCCCGATGATAACATCCTTCTTGCCCCTGATCCCGACCCGCAGGGTACCCGATTCATATTCCCTTGAACTGGTAATAACCCTCTTCCCCTCTTCCACACCCAGGTTGTTGCTCTTTCTGAACCGCAGGGTGTTGTGGGTTGAAAAGGTCAGGAAATCCACCGGGCGGTAATCCAGCTTCAGCCGGAATTCATGCCTGAAATCCTCACTGGTCCGATTGTATTTCTTCTCCCCGTCGAAGGTGAGGTAGCTCCCCGTATCCCTCATATTATACCTGTGGTTGAAGCTGAAGCTGATCCTCTTCTCGGGGAAGAAGACCCCCGCGTCGGTTTCCACCCCGGTGGTCCTGTCTATGTAATTACGGTTCTCGTCGAAAGTATATTCGGTATATTCGATTTTCACTTCGTACTTCTGGGTCAGGTCCAGCCACTCCCAGGGGCTTATAATTATGGTTGGGAGCATCCTGTATATGTAACGGGCCCGGTTGTCACTGGAGAGTGATGCATCTATATTGACTATCTCGTAACGGCTCCCCTCCATATCCACGCTGGTCTCAACCATCCCGAAAGGTTTCGCGTCCAGAGAGACGCCACCCCCGTAATACAGGTTGTCCACATCTCTGGGGTTCTCCTCATACTTCTTGTAGAAACGCTGGGTCAGGTGAGTCTGTCCCTTCAGCCCGACACGCAGGTCATCCCCCAGTTTCTGTGACGCGTTCAGCACTACCATCTCCTTGTCCTCCTTGTAGGCGGACACGGAAGTAGGCCCGTAATCGACATCTGTCTTTCTCTTTGAAACGATCACGGTGGCCTTGCCTCCCTGGCTGAAGCTGTACTCGGTCCGGGCGGATATGTCATCTGTTTCCTGCCTCTTGGATAACCTCTTGTCCACCAGATATCTGTCATCATTGACAGAATGGTCGAAATCTATCCTGACCGAGACCCCGCCTGTAGGCATGTAGGCGCTGGCCACCTTCAGCTTTTCGCTCTTGAGCTTTATTATATCCCTCTTGGCCAGTTCCGGGTTGTCAATGACCTGAAGGGCATTACCGCGAGGAGGCTCCACCCGGTTGATCTCGCCCTCGGTTTTCTGATAGGAGAACTCCAGGAACTCCTGGTTGCTCCTCCGGTAACCGGAGTTGAAGGTCACGGTATCTATGGAGG
>WJIX01000262.1 GCA_014730075.1 bacterium
GATCTACGCATGCCTTCTGGACGGACACGGAGAGTGGAAATACCAGGACGATTTATGCAGGACCATACCCCCATGGACAGGTATGCTGGGCAAGGCGAAGGAGCTGGTCTATATAATCTGCCCGGAGGATGCCAGAGAGCACCGCCACCGGGAGTATTACCTTCATCAGGAGAGGATATACACCGCCCGGATGATCGCCTGGCTTCCCGGGACACCGCAGAGGGCGGTGGCGGTCAGAGAGATCGACCTGATCTGCAGATAAAACTTTGTGAATATTCCGATTTCCCGGCAAATAACGTTAGGGAGCGAATCTAAGATTCTAGAATCTCAGATCTATCAGGTTGATATGGCAGGCTGTCTTGCCGAGGTGGCCTCGCCCATTCATTGACGGCCCGGCAGCATTATATATCCCTCCCTGCCGCGTTTTATGCCTGCGGGTCAGGTTGAATCCGATGCAGCCTCCCAGCGGGGGAAGGATCAGCGACCCCCACTCCAGGGTCTCGGCCACTTCATTATTGGAGCCGAATATCCAGGCTGACAGCAGCCCTCCCACCACCGAGCCTGTCAGTGTAGCGGTGAAAGAGCCGGTCCGGTCCGCGGATGTTCCCACCTGGTAAACCCCGAAAGAGGAGCCCACGGTGTATCCGGCCGCGAATCCAATTATTGCAACTCCAATATTTCCGGAACCTGCCGCTGCAACTCCTGATATCAGGCCGGCGCCTGAGCCGTAGAGTGTTCCGATCAGCATTTCCATGATGTAGGCCTTGTATGTCACCGGGGCCCCTTCTTCCCTGAGCTTTCTCACCTGAAAATCGCTCAATCTCAGAGTATCGACCCCCGCGGCAAGGGGGGTATATACGGGGCGGGGGACCTGCAGTCTGATTTTGCCGGCATGAACCGATGTCGAACAGATGCTCAGCAGTATTACAGTTATAGTCAGTATGGTATCCGGTTTTGACATTGAACACCCCTTTGTCAATATCCGCCGGTGAGGCCCTGCTGTTATTTTAACAGGACTCTCCTGCATATCCAAGTGATTAAAGCCTCATCTGCGGCTCTGGTGATCTACTGCCCCGGGGATGGGCGGCTTTGCGCGATAACAGGGGTTCCTGACCATCCTCAGCCTTTATTTGTAATTATATGCTGCCATTCGAAGGTTCTCAGAAGTTCATATTGATCAGGTTCACGTAATGGGTAGTTATCCTGTAATAACTGTCATGCCTTGGCGCGACTTTCAAGGAGCGCTTCTGCATGGAAATGCCCGGTTGAGCGCCGGGTCCCCGGGCCGTCCTGTAGCGGCGGGTCAGGTTTAATCCGGGAATAGCTCCTGCGCTGGGGAGGATGGCCGGCGCCCAGTAGCGTTCCGGGTGCATTTCGAGTCCCACCATAACCCCGCCGCTGTGAGTGAGCCTGGAACCGATCCCGGGAGCGTAAGCAGGTATAAGCCGGTTACCTCTTCATTACTTCCAGCTGGATATGCCCCCGGGAGGTTTCCCGCCTGGAAGGCTGAAGCGGCCATAGCTGCTTGCAGCATCTATATCCCTATGTTCTTTATCCCATCCCCCCTTCGGGAGGTTGACTGATATTAATGCCGCAGCCTCAAAGAGAGGGGTGAATGATACAGTCAGCTCTCAGGTTTGATGCAGTTTTCCGGAATCGATTCGGCTTGACCGGACCGGGGGAGCATTCTATATTGAAACGTTTGCCATTTCATAATGAAAGGGTTTGTCAATATGCGTGCCGAGGATTTAAAGCTAGATGATATCATCTCCTTCTCCGACGGGCACCTGAGCCTTCACGGCAGGAGGCTTATTATACACGATATTCAGGCAATGGCGCAGCTTCGTAACGATCTGGTACAGACTGTGGGTACAGGAAATACCAGGCGGATTCTTACCCGCTTCGGTTATTTCTGGGGAGAGGCTGATGCGGCGGGGATGGACCGCATAATGGAATGGGACAGTACCGAGGAGTGGCTGAGGGCGGGGCCCCACCTGCACCGGCTGCAGGGGTTGTCCAGGACCGATATAACGGATCTGGAGATAGGGAATTCAGGGAAATTCCGGATGGAAATCGAGTGGCACAATTCGGCAGAAGCGGAAGAGCAGCTTATTGAGCTGGGGCCATCGCCGGTTGCCAGCTGCTGGATCCTGATCGGTTATGCCAGCGGGTACGCCTCCTACTGCATGGGTGAGCCGATATATTTCAAGGAGCTTAAATGCCGGGGCAGGGGTGACGAGCTCTGCAGGGCGCTGGGAATGGATCATGATTCGTGGGGGGAAGAGGCCAAATCTTTCGCAGATGATATGCAGATTGGAGAGATACGGGGGAAGATAAAGGAGCTGACCGCGGAACTGAGAAAGAAGAACGCTGAGCTTGCCCGGCAGAGAAGAAGGATGAGGAAGTCGGGGTCATTCTACATGCCCGATTCCCCGCATCTTCCCAGCAAGGCTTACGGGCTGGTGCTGGATTCGGCCTCCCGGGTTGCCGGTTTTGATTCACTGGTCCTGATTACCGGGGAGAGCGGTGTGGGCAAGGAGGTTATAGCAAGGTTCATACACCGGAACTCCCCCCGGCGGAATAAGGATTTCGGTACCATCAACTGCGGGGCTCTCCCCGAAGAGCTTCTCTCCAGCGAGCTGTTCGGTCATAAGGCCGGTTCATTCACAGGGGCGATAAGCGACCGCACCGGCCTGCTGGAGCAGACCAACGGGGGGACCATACTACTTGATGAGATCGGGGATATATCACCAGCTCTTCAGCTTACCCTGCTGAGGGTACTGCAGGAGAAGCAGATCAGGCGGGTGGGAGAGAATATCAACAGGGATGTAGATGTGCGTATAATAGCAGCCACCAACCGCGACCTGGAGCGGGATGTCAGAGATGGCAGGTTCAGACAGGACCTCTTCTACCGGCTGAGGGTCGTTGAGATCAATATACCTCCCCTGCGGAAGAGGCCGGAGGATATCATCCCGCTGGCCCGCTTTCTCACCGAAAGGATCAAGAAGCGCCTCGATCTTGAGACTCTTTCCCTTGATCCGGAGTGCATCCGTTACCTGGAGAGCTATTTCTGGCCGGGGAATGTCCGGGAGCTGGAAAACGCCATCGAGCGGGCGGCGGTAATGTCCGAGGACGGCAGGATCCGCGTCGAGCACCTTCCGCCCAGCATACTGAGGGTGATCAGGCAGGCAGGGCCACCGGTAACCGGAGAGATGAGAAGGCTTGAAGATATCGAGAGAAGGCATATCAGGCGGGTGCTGGAGTCCTGTGGGGGAAACCGTTCCAGGGCTGCCAGGGTGCTAGGTATCGGGACCACCACCCTCTGGCGTAAGCTGAAGAAATGGGATATCAGCGGCTGATCCCGGCCGGCGGCAGACCAATCATTCCAATCTGAAAAGGTTTTTTGAGTACGGTTTCGCTCATTATCTGGTTATTTATTACAGGACAATCGGTTAAGCGGTTCTTGAGGATATGGCACGGCGGTTGCCATTAAGGAGCTGCCAGATATGTTCCGCAGAATCGGGTTATTGTACACCTTAAGGAGGAGCCTGCATGGAGAAAGTAGACGTGATGGTCATAGGAGCGAGCGCAGCCGGCCTGGTTGCATCCACTACCGCAAAGCATACCTATCCGGATGCAAGGGTACTGGTCGTACACAAGGACAGGAATGTGCTGGTCCCCTGCGGAATACCATATGTATTCGGAACTGTGGGAAGCACTGACAAGGATTTACTTCCAACCGCCAAAATATTCGAAAACGCCGGAGTAGAGTCCAGGATAGACGAGGTTACATCGATTGACAGAGAGAAGAAGGTATGCCGGACCAGGGGTGGAGACGAGATAAATTACGACAAACTTATTATCGCAACCGGCTCCACCCCCAGGGCTCCCGGCTGGCTCAATGGATCGGACCTGGAGAATGTATTCACTGTGCCAAAGGACAAGACCTATCTGGACTGTGCCCAGCTCAAGATGAATGACCTCGATAAGGTAGTTACCATAGGGGGCGGCTTCATAGGAGTTGAGTTCTCCGACGAGCTCAAAAAGGCCGAGAAGGATGTGACTCTGGTTGAGTATCTCCCCCACGTTCTGGGCCTGGTGTTTGACGAGGAAATAGCAACCCGGGTAGAGGATATAC
>WJIX01000263.1 GCA_014730075.1 bacterium
AGATTACCGGGGGGGATTTGAAGCCGGGACAGGGCCTTTCCGGCCGGAAGAAATCTTCTCCGGCTCTTCTGGTTCCGGTGTTCTGGTCCGCCCGTCCTGGAGCGGGGGAAAATCCCTGATCCGTTTTGTCAGGATACCCGAACGTGAAATAATGGACCGGCTGGGGGAAGCTGGCGATATTACCATCACCTCCGAGCAGGATGCGGTGGAATACGCGCGTTCAGTGGGAGGGCTTTCGACCATACCCCTTCCATGGAGCAGCAGCTATCTGCTGATTTCGACTACCAGGGTCAACCGGCTCAGAGGGGGGGGCAGTGCGTTTGACCTGACCGCCGCCATGAGGTCCGACCTGGCCAGCGAAGCTGTCAGCGTAGAGGCGCGCGGCTGCCCGCCCGGTTCATGGTTCCGGCAGCTGGAAGGTTGCGGAAGGCTCACAGCTATATCAGATCATCAGCACCGCTATCTTCCCGGCTATCTCCATGGATTCGATCCATGTAGGATTATCTATAATGATGAGGATATTACCGCCGGGGAACTTGCAGGAAGGCTGGTTGCGCTTGGCGGATCGGACCTTTCGGAGAATCCTGAAGCGCTTGAACGGGTGGTTCCCGGTATTAACTCCAGTGCAGTAAGGGCAGTGGGCGTAAGCGAGAGAGAACTCCATGCCAGCCTGGGACGTGGTGATGATTTCGCTTACATCATCCGGGTTAAGACAGGCCCGGTAGATAGGTGTGCAGAGGCAATGCAGCTTGTGGAGAAGGCAAAATACCTTGCCGGCTCCGGAGTGCGGCTGAGAGATGCTCTGATACCTCTGATCGATACCAGGCGATACCTGATATTCGGTCCCGATCCGCCCACTGTATGGATGGGCCGAAGCGGCGGGATAATCATTGAAAACAAAGCTGAGGAACCGGGGGGGCGGTTAGAATGAGTTTCAGGACACGTTTGACCATAACATTTCTTCTGGCAATCCTTTTGTCCATGGCGTTGCTGACCATTCTTATCCGCGGGGAGATGACCCGCCGTATAACTGATCAGTACAGCAAAAGAGTGGAGTCCCTGATTGAGGTGATAGAGGAAGACCTGGCCAGGAAAAATAATTCACTTCAGAGGTCCCTGAATCAGGTTTGCAGCGACATGGCGGAGGATCCCCGCTTCAGGCGGGGGGCGGTGGACCGGGACCCCGGCCACAGGAGGTATCTTCTAGATTATGCGGGTGAGGCGATGAGGCTGTCCGGCCTGGATATGCTGCAGATCCAGCAGGCTGATGGCCGGATCATAAGTTCAGGGCATTTCAGGAATGAATACGACAGGATGGAACCTGATCTTCCGAGGCTTCTGGGCTCCATAGGGTCAGGTCCTGCCCTGGTCAGAGCCCGGTCTCCTGACACTACTTTCCTGGCCATGGCCCGGGTGGATTCCCTGAGTCTCTCCGGCAGGCCATTCACCTTGATCGGCGGAGTCCGGATAGGGAACTCTTTTCTCAGTAGGATGACCCGCGGCGAACAGCTGGAAATCTACCTGGAATATCCCGGGGGGATCATCGGCCGGGAGAATGGGGAGGATGAGCTGAAAACGGGAAAGCCGCTGGTAAGAAAACTGGAGATACCGTTGGTGGATACCAGGGCTGGAGAAATAACCAGCGCAACTCTGGTTCTGACCCACCAGCTTCTGTCCCTGAGAGTCATTCTTGGCAGGATAAACAGGTGGTTTCTGGTTATGCTGGCAGCGGCAGCTGTTATATCCTTGGTTGTGGTCAGTTGGCTGGCGAGAACTATCAGCCGTCCCCTGGAAGAGCTCAGCGATAAGGCCTCCCGGCTGGATCTGGATAATCTGGAGATAGAATTCAAAACCGGAAGAGGAGATGAAATAGGAAAGCTTTCGGGGGTGCTTGACTCCATGACCTCCAGGCTGAAGAGGAGCAGCGCCCTGATCAGGGATGCGGAGAGAAGGGCAACCCTGGGAGAGATGGCCAGGCAGGTGAATCATGATATCAAGAACGGCCTTGCTCCGATAAGGAATATCTTCAGGCACCTGTCCCGGCTGGCGGGGAAGGATAGTGGCGAGCTGGACCGGACCTTCACCGAGAGGAAGGGATCGCTGGAGAGCAGTATTGAATATCTGCAGGAACTTGCCTCCAGGTATGCCGCCCTGACACCTCCCGTGAGGGAAGAGAGGTTCGGGATAATTGGGGTGGTAAAAGAATCGCTTCGGATTATTCAGGACTCTGACAGGATCAAGCTGAAGGTAAATCTCGGACCAGAGGCGAAAATTGCCGGCGACCCCATAGCCCTTAGGAGAGTGATGGAGAACCTTCTCAAGAATGCCCGGGACGCTCTGGGATCTGAAGGGGGGGAGGTCGCGGTATCCACATCGGTTGAAGAACCGGCCGACGGACCGCCATCGGCACTGATTTCGGTATCGGATACCGGAGAGGGAATGAGCAGGGATCAGAGGTCCAGAATTTTCGAGGACTTCTACACTACCAGAGAGGATGGAACCGGACTGGGCCTGTCCATAGTTAAGAGACTGGTCCGGGACCTGGGCGGTTCGATAGCAGTCGAAAGCGAAAAGGGCCTTGGAACGGTATTCACTCTGAAGCTGCCATTGTAGGGGGAAAGGTAGCATAGGGGGTTTCCCCGGTGGCGAAAGATGACTTGACAGGGATCTGATTTCTGGAATATACAGATAGGTGGGACTTTTATCCATACAGGCATCTTCTGTTCTCGAATAAATCGGGTTGCCGTGCGGTCAGGCCGGACCCGGCCACCATTGTTTGAATCCTGGGAGGCCTTGAAGATGAAGAAAATCTGCTTATTAATTACGGTACTTTTTGTGTCATTGCCGGCAGGCTCGCCTGGGAGAGGGCCTGAAGAGATATCAGATAAGGATGAATTTGCCCGGCTGGCCGAGCTGGCAGTCTCGCACAATAGCTCGGGAAGAAAGATAGAGGCGGTCAGGGCGCTTGAGGATGCTAT
Source organism: bacterium (assembly GCA_014730075.1). Taxonomy (GTDB): domain Bacteria; phylum Krumholzibacteriota; class Krumholzibacteriia; order Krumholzibacteriales; family WJIX01; genus WJIX01. The sequence goes on from WJIX01000263.1 coordinate 2,979, forward strand.
CCAGTCGATCTGGCCTGATATTCCCCTGGAGGTAAGAGATATCCGGCTGATATCGAACCCGGCCAGCTATACCGTGAAGGAGGATAATATCTATTCAGCGGGTGAGCCTATCTATATAACCTCCAGGATATACGGCCATACTCTGAAAAAGGACGGAGACTGCTATCATATCAATATTACTACGGATTTCCTGGTCCTTGGAAATGACGGGGAGGTCCTGGCGGGGCAGGAGAATGCGTACAGGTTTGATAATATCTCACCTATCCCCAAATTCGACTTCTCTCTGGACCTTAACTACACCCTGAGCGGTCTTACTCCCGGTATCTACAGGATAAAGAGCACAGTAAACGACAGCAATTCGGGCGAGAGCTTCGACTTTGTCAATCCCATAGAGATAAGATAGCTCCGGGCGGGCATCACTCTGTAGTCCTTATGTGGTGGAATAATCCTGCCGGATATGGTAACTTACCTCCGGAGGATCAGATGCCAACTATAATGATAGTAGACGATATTCCAGCCCTTGCCGAACAGTACGCCTATGACCTCAGGAGGATCGGCGGCTACAGGGCTATTATCGCAACCGGTGGAAGAGACGCCCTGGAAATGATTGCAGGGGAGCCGGTCGACTGTATGATACTGGACCTGGAAATGCCGGAGGTTGACGGGTTCGACGTCCTCCGTTCCCTCTCAGAGAACCGAATAAATATACCGGTAATAGTCTATACCGGTACCGGTAATTACGAACGGTGCGTGCAGGCGGTAAAGCTGGGAGCCTACGGGTTCATCGACAAGAACGAGCCAATGGAGAGGGTGGCCCGGGAGGTGGCCAATGCCCTGGAACTGGGAAGGCTCAGGTCGGAGGTTGATCAGCTGAGGCAGAGTTCCGGAGCCGGGACCTCCATCGTGGGTTCCAGCGGGGCAGTAGAGAAGCTGAGGGAACGGATCGAGAGGGTAGCCGGAATACCGAGCCCGGTCCTGATTACCGGGGAGAGCGGTACCGGAAAAGAGCTGGTTGCAAGGGAGATACACCGGCTGGGAACAGGGGAAGATACCCCCTTTGTTCCGGTTAACAGCGCGGCCCTTCCTGAGAATCTGATCGAGAGCGAGCTGTTCGGTCACGAGCGGGGAGCCTTCACCGGGGCCAGCCGAGTTCGCAGAGGGGCGTTCGAGAGGGCTGAAGAAGGGGTGATATTCCTGGATGAGATAGGGGAGCTTCCCCTTCAGGCACAGGCCAAGCTCCTCCGGGTGCTGGAGCAGAGAGAGGTTACCCGGATAGGGGGGGAGAAGGTAATCAGTGTCAGCGCCAGGGTAGTCGCCGCCACTAACCGGGACCTGGAGAGGTTGATAGATAAGGGCAGTTTCAGGAAGGACCTCTTTTTCCGTCTCAACGTCCACATAATCGATGTTCCTCCGCTCAGAGAAAGGATCTCCGATATACCCGAGCTGGCCGGGCATTTTCTCCAGCGTATCTGCTCCAAGTTTGGCATACCAGAGAAGAGAATCAACCCCCGAGCCCTGGAAGAGCTTATGAATTACCACTGGAAGAGGAATAATATCCGGGAGCTAAGGAATATCATCGAGAGAATGGTAATAGCAGCTCCCGGAAACGAGATCCACAGTTCGGATATCACGGCCAGTCTGAGTCCTATTGTCTCTGCGGGCAAGGAGTACCAGGAGAAGACCCTGAAAGAGATGAAGAGGGAGGCGGAGCGCAGGATAATTGTGCAGGCCCTGGATAGAAACGGCTGGCATATTACCAAAACCGCCTCGGAGCTGGGCCTCTCTGACCACTCCAGTCTTATCAAGATAATGAAGCGGCTGAATATCAGTAAGAAGTAATAAGATGTGTCTGCCGGTACACGAACCGGCCCCGGAAATTGTGTAGTTAATGACACAAAAGCGGGTCTTCCCAGTAGCAGCATTTATTTGCAACTATGTATATTATTTTATAATAATCTATTACAGGATTATTGAATTCCCGTCAGGTCCTGGACCTTCTCTTGCCCCCTATTATCGGTGTAAATCGTTTCTTTCAGTAACAGCCCCGAGAGGGCACAATCAGAAAGGGAGGTCCGCCATGTTGTCCGCAAAGAGAACAACTGGAAGGATAGTTATTTCACTCTCCTGCTTTATCCTGCTCGCCGCCGCTTTCATTTCCGCCGGTTGCGGGAGTGATAAGGAGGATTTCAGGGATGACAGGGGAACATTCAAGGTCAGGGAAGAACTGCCGGAGAGTCAGGTTACCGACAACAGCTCCATAGAGGAAGACTCTGTAATGGGTCCGCAGTACGTCGAAGAAATAACTGAAGAGGATGAAATCGACAGAGAGGTATCCTACGGAGAAGCCGAGGAGGCTTATTTCGACGGAGATTATGAAGAGGCGGTAAGACTGTTCGAAGCTTACACCGGGCAGAAGAGCGAGAATCCGTGGGGGTACTACATGCTGGGCCTGAGCGCCTGGAAAGCAGGAAATTATCAGGTGGCCGAAGAGAGCTTCCAGGAAGCTCTTGAGCTTGACCCCGGCCATATCAAGAGCAGGATTAACCTGAGCAGGGTGTACCTGGATACCGAGAGAGCGCAGCTGGCAGCCGATCAGCTGGCAGTGGTGCTGGAGAATGAACCGGAATCATCCACCGCTCACCATCTCATGGGAAGGGTCCGCCGGCAGATGGGCGAAACCGATGAGGCGGTCATCTCATACCGAAGAGCGATACAGCTGGATAATGCTAATGTCTGGGCGATGAACAACCTGGGCCTGATTTATATAAGAGAAGCAGATTTCGAAATGGCGCTGCAGCCTCTCGCCCGCGCCGCGGCCATCAGGGATGATATCCCCTTGTTCCAGAATAACCTGGGGATGGCCCTGGAGAACACCGGGCACTACCGGCAGGCGGAAAACGCCTATGCGGCAGCTGTTACCATGGATAAGGGCTACGACCGTGCCTATAACAATCTCTGCCGGGTTGAGCTGCTGGAGGAAGAGCCGGAAGCGGGAGAGATAGACCTGGCTTCTGTAGGTGAATCGTTCATCCGGGATATCAACAGCCAGGCCGAAGTGGCCGGCGAGGTAGCTGAGTCGGAAGAAGCTGTTGCTTCTGACAGTACGATATCCGCCACAGTGTCCAATCTCATCACGGTTGCCGATGCTGATACCACCAATGCCAATTAGTCCTCAATGAAGCCCCGGAGGACCAGCCCGATAGAGCGCCCCGGACCGCCAGAAGGCCCGGGGCGCTTTTATCTGGCCCTGAAAACATGAATGATCAGAGGAATAGCTCTTTACATCAGTATTGGAATTGATACAGAATAGGTGCAGCGAAAGGGAAGAAGCAAATATCAGTATTTCAATATTCGGCTGATATATATTACAGTATCAGGAGAGAATGAGATGAGTTCCTTATGTCCGCGATGCGGCATAAGAATCGGGTTCTGGGAGATGATCAGGTTCATCCGCTTGAAATCGATCATCTGCCCGGGATGCGGTAGATTCATTGCTCTGGATAAGAAGGGTCGAATGGCTCTTATGGCGCCTGTTATAATTTCGTTTTTTCTTATCTTTGCTATCCTTAAGGTAAGCGGGCGCCCGGTTTTTATCCTGGCCATTATTGCCGCCGGTTTCGCCGCTGGTGCTTTTATGGCGGGTATTTACGGGAAGCTTTATCCGGTCGAAAATGGTGACGGCCGGGAGAATGAATAAGAGATGAGGTAGTATTGCAACGGATATCAGCGGAAGGGACTGAAAGATGATAATAAGAAAACTCTCTGAAACTGAAATAATGGAAAATGCTCACGGCGTCGACGCCAGAAACCTTTATAAAACCGACGATGCCATGATTACGGTGATCACTCTGGAGCCGGGGCAGTCACTGAAGCGGCATATCACTCCGGTGGATGTCGCCTTCTTCGTTCTGGAAGGAAACGGAGTGGTGGAGATTGGCGAGGAGAAGGAAGAAGTTTCGAAGAATACTCTGATAGAAAGCCCCCGGGATATAGTCCACTGCTGGTACAATGAGAGCAGAGAGCCGCTGAGGTTCATGGTGGTAAAGGCACCCAGACCGCAAAGAAAGACAGTGTTTGTGGGAGGCTGATCAATCAAATAGATTAATGCAGGCATGGAGGGGGCATGACCTGCATAGAAAGATCAGTACTTACTAGAAGCTGAAATCGGCGAACTCTTTGCCCACGCTTCCGATTACAGAAACTGGGCGGAATGGTTTAAGGCGATATTTGGTTTTTCCCCTGTTACAGACATAGAGCGCGGAAGCGGTGCCCGCTACAGGTTCAGGGCACGGCTGATGGGGATACCGTAAACAGTAGAGACGGAGATTGGTGATTACGCGGGATAATCAGGCTGGAAGGGAGTTTCCACCAGGGGTATGCACCACAGGACCATCTGGAAATACGAGTCTGAAGGCGGGTCTGCCAGATTCGGATAGATACTGGAGTATGAAATCCCGGTGCTACTGCTGGGACCGCTGCCGGATTCATTACTTATCAGGCGCCAGTGGGAGAGAATAATCGATAAATCGCTGCAGAACCTGAAAGCGAAGTTTCTGAGAAGCTGAGAGGAATCCGCCTGTTAATAATGGAAATTAAAATTACCATATTGAAATAATTCTTTATTATAAGCCGCGATAGTTATAAAACTGTATAGTTGTCATAAGGACGATAAATAGGTTCAGAGAGAGTTCCTTTAATAGAGAAGGAGTGACTTGATATGCCATGGGTGAGCGAGGAGCTATGTACAGGGTGTGGGGTATGCGTGGATGAATGCTATGCCAGTGCCATTTCAATGATTGAAGAGGTTGCCTTTATCGATGAAACGGAGTGCATACGCTGCGGGGTCTGCCATGAAGTCTGTCCCAGCGACGCGGTCCGCCACGATGGCGAGCGGGTACCTGAGGAGGTAGCATCCAATCTGGCATGGGCGGAGGAGCTGCTGGAACATGAGTACTACTCAGGGGACAGCCAGAAGAGAGAAGAGCTTTATCAGCGCCTGCTTCGTTATTTCAACAAGAACAAGAAGGTGATGGAAAAGAGCATCGAACGCCTTAAACTGCTGTGGGATGAGAAATACGAAGAAAAATCTGAAGACTGATTACATGGGTTTCATTAAGTGAGGGGAACTGGAATATGAAGCGCCGGTTGCGAAAGAAAAAGCACCTGGGGGAATTCCGGCAGTTCGGTTTTTATCTTTATCTGTATATAAGGGAAGAGATCGAAGAGCAGATAGCGGAGGATTTCAAGCATTCCTTGCTGAACGATCTGGAGAAATTCCTGGATGTGCCACCGGTAGGAGCGTTCTGGGGAAAGGAATATCTTGAACTGTTCATATGTCCGGTCAGCGGTTCGGCGACAGAGAAGGAGAGGGAATGGCTGAGAAACCGTTTATCCAGCGATGTAAATGTGGTTTCCTTCGAGATGGGGGATTGTCTGGATGCCTGGTATGATCCCTCTTTCAGATATCCCGGGATCGAGCCTCATCCCTTTGGCCCGTGGAGCGAGGTGATCTGTCCCGGTAAGATATGGTGGAAAAGGGGGCAGCCGGTTGGCTTGATGGCCCTGTCGCGATGGACCGTGCAGCAGATGCTCCTCAGGGTTATGGAGCAGAACGAGGAATCTGATGATCAGCAGATTGATTAAAATAAACTGATCAAACGCAGCGGGATAGCGTAAGCATGCAATTTCGGGAGACTGACAGCTGAAATCAGCTTTGATGTTAGTTTATATGGTGCCTGAAGGATTAATGATTTATTATCAATGCATTGGCAGGTTCATTTAAAGCCAGGTCTAAAGTGCAGGCAAAGGAAAAGTGGCAGAATATTTACCGCCAACGCCGGGCGTAGAATAGTTTTAATACCGGGATGACCCCCTGGTAGTCTGTCGGAGGAGGCATTTATTATGATTTTGAAAATGAGGATGGTGGCACTGGCTCTGATCCCTATTCTTTTCTGTTTGCCCGCAATGGCCCAGGAACAGGATTCACCGTGGAGTATATCGAAAAGAGAGATAAGCAGTACCATAGAATTTCTAAGCGACGACCTTCTGGAGGGGAGGGCTCCGGGGACCAGGGGGGGTGTTCTGGCCGAGAACTACATAAGAAGCATTCTGCAGATCCTGGATATAGAACCCTACCGGGGCAGCTATTTCCAGGAATTCACACTGAGGGGCTATACCGCTGAAGAGATCTCAATGCAGTTGGGAGAGGAGAAAGCAGACTTTAAAAAACACCTTATGGGCAACTACGTGGGCAGCGAGCGTGAGTTCTTGCTGGAAGAAGAGCTCGTTTTCGCCGGTTTCGGGATAATCGC
>WJIX01000264.1 GCA_014730075.1 bacterium
TAAGTACTCAATAAGAAATCCTTTATCAAGCTCCTGAATGTAATAATTCCGATCTGTGAACCGCCTCAGCAGCTCCAGGTTTGTCTCGGCATGGCCGGTTACCTTCAGGACTTTAATTCTGGAAGGCCTCCTGATAAAAGCCATCAACGGAATCAGCTGGTCGGAGAGGTAATTATCAACGGGGATATCATTCTGTATGTATCGGGCTATCTTTTCAGCCGCCATTTTCCCCAGTTTCTCAGAGGTGACATGCCTCTCCCCGATAATTGTCCCGGATGAGATAATCGCACCGGTTTCCGATTCCGCCCATGCCTCCATCCCCACCCCCGTACTCAGAGAGTCCACATACTGATGGGAGATCTCAGCGCCCATAAGCCCGGCTTCTTCAATCTTACTCCGGAATGACCCCGCTACTCTTTCAGGAATACCCCTCCCCCGCAGATCCATGCTGACAACCAGGTTAACCCTGATCTCCGAAACCGTTCCCAGTTCGGTAATATTAATCCCTTCAGGTCTGGATTGAGAGGGATAGATTCTGCATTGAGCCCGGGCTCCGCCCCTGGGGTAGAATCCTTCCCTTCCGGCATCCAAACTTACCTTAAGCCCGGCCCGCTCAAATACCGGGTATGTTACTCTGTTCAGATAATTCGGGCTGGGAGCCCATTTGCCGTAGGTCCCACCCCCTTCCAGATCAATACTTATCTCTTTGGAATTAAGCCCCAGAGCGGCTATCTGAATCGACTGAAGGAGCAGTCCGATGGACGCGGCGGTCTGAATACTCACACTGATTTTATTCCCTGCCGCAAAGCTCCCGGGGAAAAAGCTGATTTCACTGCTGCCGATACGGCAGTCGCTGAGTTCGCTATTGGTCAGCTCAGCCAGGGCCTGAAGACTCAGAAGATGCTGCAGCCGAAGCCCCGGCTTTGCTCTGTTAGCTCGGATATTGATTATACGGACAGCTCTTTTGTACAGTACCGAAAAAGCGGAGCTCAATCTAAGTATCGAGCCGCCTCCTTCGCCCAGGGCGCCGTCTATTTCCACAAACTCCATAACAGCCTCTGAATCATTTCCTTAATACAGACAGGAAGCTGCCGCTTCGTTGATCAGCGGGGGAATATCTTCTCAGGATTCTTCTTATTTATCTTCTTTCTTCTCCCGTAGAGAAGGTCGTCGAAAAGCAGTGCGATACGCTGGTTGAGCCTGTTTCTTGAGATATAGAAACGGACCAGCCTGTGGATGAAACTGTCCGGTTTGGAATATGGGCAGACAGAGAGACAAACCCCGCAGTCAGTGCCTATCTTCTTCCAGAAACGGTAGCACTCCTCCTGGCTTACCGACCAATGCCTGAAACCCCTGCTGACCGGTTCATCCCCGCCGCTGATCGCTGAAGTCGGGCAGTTATCCGAACACTTCCTGCAGATCATGCAGAAGTCCTCTATATGCAGGTCGACCGATGGGGAAACGGACAGCTCCAGCTCCGTGGTAACCACCGCCAGCCGCACCAGCGGGCCGTATTTCCGGTGAATCAGCACTCCCATCCTCCCCAGCTCCCCCAGGCCGGCATCTACCGCCAGAGGCACACAGAGGGTCTGGTAATTGGCGTCATTATGAGCCCTTGCCCGGTATCCGAATTGCCGGATATAGGCGGCAATTATATCCGATACCTTTGCGGCTTCGACATACTTTCTGAAGGACTCCTGGATAACCCTCCCCGTGGGGGCCTCTTTGATCATATCAATATCCATCCTCAGGGCGATCACTATTGCGGTCCTGTGGTCGGTTGATATCTCCTCTCCCCAACCTTCAGCGTGCCTTCCGGCCCGGCTGTAGAGGTGATAATCCCTGATGGGGGTGAACCCCACATCGCAGGCACCATAGAATATCGCGGCGTCTGTTATGTATTCCTTCAGCTTTTCCGGATCGATCTCCCGTTTTTCCGGGGCCGGCTCTCCCGATGATACCGGGATACTCCTTTCAATGAACTCGAAAGCGGCCTGATAGACCGGAGTGGCATACCTGTGGTAATAGGTATGGCCCGGCTGCCCGAATTCGGGAAGCCGGAGAATCTCCCTGTCAATACTCTCCCGGTCAGGATTATCCCGGTAGTACTTCTCCCGCAGCCCGGGGTGATTCCGCAGGTTGTTTCTTGCGAACATCTGATCACGCTCATCGTAGCGCTCCGCTCCTGAGACCTCCCTGCCCTCTCTCCGGGAGGGGAACCAGCTCATTAGTGAAAGCGCCGCAAAGACTGCTCCCAGTATGATAATGGCCAGGTTCACCCAAACAACCCAGCCGATAGCGAGCCAGTATATCAGCATGATCCAGAATATGCCGTTAGCCGTCAGTAAGAGCGCCGATACGACGGCAGCCCTGTAGCGCCTCTCGGACAGGGAAAAGAGCGCCAGCAGCAGGAAAAAGAGACCCAGCACTCCCATAGCTGCAATATCGACTATTCTCAGAACAGAGGTCATTACCGGCCTTTCATTCAACCTGAGTATGGAGGGTACAGAACAGGGGATTCTGCCGTTAAATCAGTCATTTTATAGAATATAACATTTGCCTGAATCAGTTAAAAATTGTATGATATTATCAATAAAAGTAGCTGTAACATTAAAAACTGACTGGTTCAAGTTTTTAATTCTTTTACTATACCGCAAATCTTTCAGGAGGAACTTACCATGGAAATGCTTCTCTCCGGCAATGAGGCACTGGCCCGCGGATTCTTTGAATTCGGCGGAGAGTTCGCCTCTGCCTACCCGGGCACCCCCAGCACCGAGATTCTGGAAACTATCGGCAGACATTTCAAGGATACCGTTTACGCGGAATGGGCGATCAACGAGAAGGTTGCCCTTGAAAATGCGGTTGGAGCATCATACGGAGGCGCCAGGTCAATCGCCGTGATGAAACATGTCGGTCTGAACGTGGCCGCCGACCCACTCATGACCCTTTCATATACCGGCGTCAACGCGGGCCTGGTGATTGTCAGCGCGGATGACCCCAGCCTTCATTCCTCACAGAACGAGCAGGACAACCGCTGTTACGGCAAATTCGCATCTATACCGGTACTGGAGCCTTCAGACAGCCAGGAAGCTAAGGACTTCGTCCGGTACGGATTCGAGATCAGCGAACAGTTCGACACACCGGTACTTCTGCGGCTCACCACCAGGATCTCCCACTCCAAGTGCATCGTCAGCATAGGTGAGAGGGAGGAAGCGGATAATCATGGTTTCGAGAGAAATATCGAGAAATATGTAATGGTTCCCGCCCACGGGATCAAACGCCACGCCGAGGTCATAAAGAGGCTGGAGAAGCTCAAGGAATACGCGGAGAAGACACCCCTGAACCAGATAATATGGAACGATAAAAAGGTGGGGGTGATATCCGGAAGCATCGCCTATCAGCACACCAGAGACGCTTTTCCCGATGCCAGCATTCTGAAGCTGGGTATGGGATATCCTCTCCCGATCAACAAGATCAGGGAGTTCGCCTCCCAGGTGGAAAGGCTGTTCGTGGTGGAAGAGCTTGAACCTTTCTACGAAGAGCACATTAAAGCGGCCGGAATAGAGGTGGAAGGTAAGAAGTACTTCTCCAACTACCTGGAGCTGAACGTAACGAGGGTAAGGAACGGATTCATAGAAGCGGGAGTTGTGGAGGGAGAAAAAACAGATATAGAGGGGAAGGAGAAGGTGGTCCCCAGACCGCCGGTCCTCTGCCCCGGATGCCCTCACAGGGGGATCGTTTACGCCATGAAGAAATCTGGAGTCTACACTACCGGGGATATCGGCTGCTACACCCTGGGAGCGCTTGCCCCGCTGAGCCAGATAGATTCATGCCTCTGTATGGGCGCTTCCATCGGGAATGCCTTCGGAATAGAGAAAGCGGGCAAAACGGACAAGAGGGCGGTCGCTTTCCTGGGAGACAGCACCTTTCTCCATAGCGGTATAACTCCCCTGGCAACAGCCGTTTACAATAAATCTTCCATAACGGTGGTTATAGCGGACAACCGGATCACGGCAATGACCGGGGGACAGGACCACCCGGCCACCTCAAAGACCCTGATGGGCGAGGATACCAGCGCCGTGGATCTTCCCGAGCTCTGCAGAGCGGTAGGGGTTCGCAGCGTCCGCGAGGTAGACCCCTATGACGTGGACGAATCTATAAAGGCAATCAAGGAAGAGCTGGAAAAGGACGAGGTCTCGGTGATTATTACCAACAGGCCCTGCATGCTCTTTCCCAGCAAGATAACGGACAAACCTTACCGGATTGATACGGAGGTCTGTATCGCCTGTGGAAACTGTTTCAAGGTAGGGTGCCCGGCGATTACCGGTTCCGGGGAGACAGACGATAAGGGCAATTCGATACCGGTAATAAGCGAGGTGCTCTGTACCGGGTGCTCCATCTGCGCCCAGGTATGTCCGGTGGATGCCATTAAGAAAACAAACTGATAATCTGCAAGAAAGGATTTTGCAATGAAGAACGGAACAACCAACATTCTGCTTGCCGGCGTGGGAGGCCAGGGAGTCCTTCTGGCCAGCGAGATCCTGACCGAAGTGGCCAAATCGGCCGGGATGGACGCCAAGAAGAGCGAGGTCCACGGGATGTCCCAGAGGGGCGGGGTGGTCACCAGCCACGTCCGTTTCGGCGAAGAGGTATTCTCCCCTCTTATCCCGGATGGAGAGGTGGATGCCCTGCTGGCCCTGGAGATAGCGGAGGGGCTGCGCTGGATGCATGAAATCTCCAAGGGTGGAAAGGTAGTGGTCAACGACCAGAAGATCATACCCACCATTGTCTATTCAGGGGGTGGTTTCAGCTACCCCGAGTCGCCTGAGAAGAGGATCATGGAGAAGAACCCTGATGCGATGATAGTTAAGGCGTTTGACATAGCCAGCGAGCTGGGGAATGTCAGGCTGGTGAATACCATCATGCTGGGGGCGCTCTCACAGTCTCTGGATATTGACGAGAAGGTCTGGCTGGATGTGATAGAGAGGATGGCCCCCAAGGGGACCGGCGAGCTCAACAAGAAGGCATTCGGAAGGGGCAGGAGCTACTCGGCATAACCGTTCTGCCCGGGTATAACTGACTCATTTCCATCTCCCTGATCGTTTTAAGGGAATTGGAGAGGGCCATGAATCCCATCCTGCCTTTCTCCCGCCCGGCCACTGTCTTGCCTGCAATTATCCGCTCCAGATTCAGTACCATTTTCTTTATACGTCCCTGGGACACTTTGATAGACAGGATATGTTTACGGCTACCGGGGTGATAATCATTCCGGCATGTCGAATCCCAGGCCCGGTTTTCCGGTGGGCATAAGCACCCCATCCTTCAACAACACCGCCCCATCTGTAGGATCACCGATAAGGCCAAGGTGACCGTCCAGGTCGGCATAGGCAACATTCGGCCTGGATAGAGCGAAATGAAGCCCGGCTGCTATAGCCAGTGCGGGCTCATCCATACATCCTACCATCACCTCCAGGCCGGCTGATCTTGCTACCGAGTTTATCTGAAGCGCCTCCATTATTCCCCCTGCCTTCATCAGCTTGATATTCACCATGTCGGCCAGATCGCTCTTTACCAGCCGGAAGGCATCCCTGAGGTTCATGAGGCTTTCATCTGCCATTACCGGAAGCTGCACCTGCCCGGTAACCCTTCCCAGCAGCCCGGGGTGACCCCTTGGCGTGGGCTGCTCCAGGAGCTCCAGCCCGGCCCCGGCGGTCATCTCCACAAACCTCATCGACTGCTCAAAGGTATAGCCCTGATTGGCATCAAATCTCAGCTCGATCCCATCTCCCACCACTTTGCGGACTTCCAGAACCTTCTCGATATCTTCCTCCACCTCCCTGCCTCCCTTTAGCTTGAGCGAACTGAACCCCATCCCCACATATTCTCTGGCCTTCTGAAGAGTCTCATCCCGGCTCATTATCCCAATAGTTATACTGGTCTTGATTCTGTCCCTGTATCCCCCCAGGATCCTGTACAGGGGAATCCCCGCCGCCCTCCCGAGTATGTCA
>WJIX01000265.1 GCA_014730075.1 bacterium
AGGTTGGACAGAATCAGAAACTTGTAATCTCCGTGAGCGCTTTCTTCTATTGCCGCACTCCAGTCGAACTCCACCGGAACACCCTGGCCGTCGGTAAAAGCGCCCCTGCTCAGCTTATTAAGCTGCACCGTGAGAACATTATCCTGGATGCTGAAACCCCTCAGCTCGAAGAGGCTGGGGTCGATCCTTGAGGATGAAAATACAAATTTCAGCATATCCTTCCCCGCCGATTGTATGAACAGGTACAGGCAGCTCAGTATGTCCGCCTCCGTTGATGAAATCTGGGGGTGTTCCAGGACTGCCTTCAGAACCGCGGTCCCGGCTTCGAGGCGGGGAATGGGATGAACTTTACTTTGCTGGAACTTGAGCATTTCAATTACCGGAACACCGGCGGGCCTTCGCTCAAGGCTCTGCTCAATATAATCCCACTGCTCCGAAAGCTGTTTTCTGATCAGAAGTGATGAACCGGTGGAGAGGTCATCTGAAACCTTGAGTGATCTGACCTTCCAGGCAAGATCGTCAGCCCGGTTGGAGAGTTCTATCAGAAGAGTCCGGTGCCTCTCCGGATCGATCCTTGAAATTATCCCGGCAATTCTTAACAGTTTGGCTTCCAACTCAGCCAGGATTCTCTCCTTCAGCGGTTCGTTCCACCTCCGGTCAGGATCAGCCAGAGCTCTTCTTGCCCCTTTTTCCCAGCTGCTCCAATCACTCCCCCCGTCATCTGTACTCCCCGGCAGAGGGTGGGATATCGGCAGAAGTTCAACCTTCTTAATGAACAGTTTCTCCCGTTCGGTAACCTCTTCCGCCATTTCCTTCTTAAGTTCAATATCTCTGATAAGCCTCCTGAGGTTTCTGAAGGCCGCATAATCTGTTACTATTCTCTCCGGTGAGGGCTCCGCGGTAAGCAGTGTGTACATCAGTGTTATACCATCCGGATCTCCCTTCAGAGCCAGCGAAAGAATATAAAGGATATCCCTGCCCGGATCGGTGGATATTGATATGAAATCTATCAATTTTGCGGCTCTCCGGAAAACCCTCTCCTCCCGGGCTATCTCCACTAATCTTTCAATATCAGCCGATTCAGGGAGATCTCCCCCGGTTATATCCTCATACCCGCTGAACGGAAGTTCGGTGTTAACCGGAATTGCCCTGCACTCTTCAGCGGCCGCCTGGTAGTTTATCCTGTATCCAGTTTTCATACTCCATATTTTAATGCAGGATTAATTCCAAAGAGCAGGTTATTATCAGAATTCCGCTGAGATCTGTATATCAGCCGTTCCTTTACCCCCTTTTTCCCTTGAAAAAGCAATGATTAGAGAGATAACACCCAGTTTAACTCTCACCCTCGCCGTATCGAAGCGTCCGTTAGCACTGAACCGTTTCCATGGATAGCTCCCCGCGGTGGATGGGATATAGGCGTAAAATTCCGCATCACCCCGGAACGATCTGTATATGACCGTGCCCAGGTCGGTCCGGAGCCTGCCACCGCCTGATTCAATTCTCATCGAAGGATAAACCATCAATCCTTTCGCCTCACCATAAGGATATCTGCAGGAGAACCTGAACCGCAGGTAATCCCCGGTTCTGATACTCAGGATGGACTTAATGGCATAGTCCATCCCCGACCTACTCTCCGGGTGGGCTGGACAGGGCACCAGCTTATCCCTGCTGAAAAGTGAACCTCTCCATTCCAGTCTCAAGGAGTTTCCCCCGGATTTTCCTTCCAGTGCAGCTCTCAGCGAAATACTCCTCCGGTCGGAATGGTATACCCTCCTGATTACCCCTTCGGCTGAAAACCCGGCCGATACCGCTTCGCACAGGCGGCTCCTAAGAACCCACTCTATCCCCCTCTTTTCTCCGGTGACCGTTCCTCCCGCTGCGGGCACCTTCCCCAGCTCGCTTTCAAATCCGCCGTCGACCAGGTAGAGAAGCATTCCTGTTGTAACATCATCTCCCCCATACCTTGCCCCTCCCGCCCAGGCCAGACGGGAACCGGCGGTGAAGGCAACTTCTGCTCCGAGATCAATCCTGCCGGCAGGGCACCTGAGATGTATTCCTCTTAAAAAGATTCCGGGAGTGCCAAGATATGCCGCCCCGGCGGTAAGCCGTGGTAATATAAGCTGCAGGATCCCTCCCGCGGCCACCTCCCGGTTATAGCTCAGATCGCTCTGGCGCCTGATCCCTCCGAAAGCGGTTGCCCTTAAGGCTGATCCCTTCAGTATGGCAGCCGCTCCCCTTAGTGCCTCACCGTAAAAACCGGTTGCCCGGCTGATCAGTCTGCTTTTCCTGATCGGGAAATTTCCGGAAAAGGGGTAGCTGAATGAAGCTGATGACGATATAAGGCCCAGCGGGATATCGGGGCAAAAATCGCCACCAAACAACTGTATTTTCCTATGAAAAAAGGATCCTGATACCAGAGCGGCTGTTCTTATACATCCCCGCTCCGATCGAGCCCGAAGCGATAGCTCCCAGTTCCTGGTGCTGGACTCGATACTTAAACGTTTGCTTTCACCCAGCTCTCCCAGCCTGGTGCTGCAGCTCAGGTCCGCATCAAGTTCCCTTTCCGGTCCGGGGAGCTGAATCCACCTGCTGTACCTGGCCAGCTTGCACTTCTCCGCAGGCCCCAGCCTCTGGTACCATTGCTCACCGAAGCTTCCCACCAGTGTTACTATCCTTGCAGCCAGTAAGGGATCGAATCCCGGTATGGCCATGTAATCCTCCACAACAGCATCCCGCGGATCAATCCGGTTTCCATCATACTCCCTGATAAACTGATACTCCTCTGGTGATAGCTCCCATGGAGGGATCTCATCTTCATTGCCGGCGGGAGAGATAGCACAGATGCCCAGCAGCAGGGTCTGGAACAGTGAGTTGGTCAGGATAATCACTTCAACTCCCTCCCGAATCTCCCGGTTCCACACCCCATGCTGGTGCCCAGTACGGGATGATCGCTCCAGGCAATTCCAAAACTGCTGCTTCCCCAGTGGTAAACCAGGCCGATAGAGATTTCACCTGTTCCGAAACGGCATCCGGAGACCAGGCAGAAATCTCCGGTGATCGAGAATTCCATACCGAACGATGTTTCCGGCTGTGCATAACAGAAGTACCAGCGGTTAAGCAGAAGAGATACAGGTCCTGCCATGGCAGAGATGATCAGTCTGCCGAGTTCAGGAGAATGGCACTCCGGATCGTATATCAGGCGTTCGAACCCGGCTGAAGCGGCTGACCAGCTGAAGGAAGCATACGCCATCAGGCATAATCCATTCTCCCTTTCACCCCCCCTGACTCCCCTGCTGCTGCAGGAAGCTGATAGGCCAAGAGTCAACATTCCGAGCGGCCGTGCAAGGCACCCGGCAGTATAC
>WJIX01000266.1 GCA_014730075.1 bacterium
ACGGCCGGTCAATCAGACGGAGTGTATTGCCCGCCCCGCTGCTGCTGTAATTGTACAGGTCGTCGCCCAGGAAGTTGGCCAGCGAATCCATCCCGGTTACCAGCTGGCTCCCGTGGGAGGTATGGCCGTACGCGATGACCAGGTTGTCGATCGCCCCCTGAATCGCCGATCTGGGGATTGAGTTTATGTCGCGGCAGAGGTGGTCTATTATCATGGAGCTGTCCGGTGGGTTGGGAGGACAGCTGGTGTCCATCACTGCCACGCGGAAGTCCGTGGAGTCGGTATCTCCCCCTGTATTGAACGCCCTGAACATGAAATGCTGGGAGGGCTTGTCTCCGGTAGCCGGATAGAAATCGAACCTCCCGCTTACCGGGTCAAAATCGGAATTGGCGATATGGACATTGATATCATGCAGATTTTCCATGCCGTAGTAGATACTGTCTCCGGCCGCGCCGTCTGCCCGGGCGTACAGCGTGAGGGTATCCCCCAGGTATGAAAAAGTATCTCCCTGCTGAAGGATGAAAAAGCTGCTTTCATCCTGGCTTGCAGGCCCAGCGGGCTCATCCTCGCTGCAGCAGAGGATGAAGGCCAGTGCGGCTGACAGGATCAGAAGAAACTTTTTGTTGATTATCATGATTTACCCCCGCTGTCCGGTCTACCTGGAATATTCATCTGTTTTTCGTGATCTGGCGGAAGCGGTATCGGAGACCTCTATCGCTTTCTTAACCGCCCCGGCACCCGGGATCTTCGATTCGGAGAGAACGCTGTCTCTCTGCTTCCGGCTCAGAGAGCTTTCCGGCTCCTTCTGATCTGACCCGGAGCAGCCGGCCATTAATATTGCAGGTATCAACATAAATGGCAGCACCTTCATTATACTCTCCCCGGTTGACGTTTCTTCTTCTCATCCTTCCCCATCTGCCTGAAGCAGTACATCACCGCAAGGGCAGACCCCAGAATGATCCCCGCCGCAAAAACTATTCCCAGAACTGCAACATGAGGCATGGTAAGCCGCCAGAACAGAACCCTGGTCTCCACATCCTTGTAGTTCTGCAGGATTATTATGATCCCCAGCGCTCCAAACACTATCGCCGTAATCATCTTTGCCCGCGAAGCTCCTGTCATGATCTCTGCTCCCTCCCGGCCGGACTGCCTTCCAGGCCTGACATATTTAACGGTCCTTACAGATACCTTTTTCCCGAAATCTCTCTCGATAATAATTCTATACCGGAACGGAGCCGGATAGCAATATAAAAGAATGTAAGAAAATTTATCACTATCAGGGAGGTTACTCGGTGATATTGAGAAGGACCGAGATGCTGCTGGTATATCCGCCTGCCGCCAGGTCCATTCTCCCGTCCCCGTTGAAATCTGCGACAGCAGCGCAAACCGGATCATCCCCGGAAAAATATATTACGGGGCTGGAGAAAGAACCGTCACCATTGCTCGATATTATTGATAGATCATCGGTGTATTCATTTGCCACGGCCAGGTCGGAATCCCCGTCTCCGTCGAAGTCCGCACTGGTGATACCCCTGGGCTTTCGTCCCACATCCAGGTAGGTGAGAGTCCTGAAAGCCAGGCGACCCTTCCCCAGCAGTATGGTGATATTGTCGGAATCGTTGTTGGCCGTGGAAATGTCGGGGTATCCGTTACCGTCAAAATCCCCTGCGGTGATGGCGTAGGGGCTTCTTCCGCTGCCGTGGTGTACCGCCTGGACGAACTTTCCCGCTCCGTCTCCCAGCAGTATCGATACCCGGTGGACCCAGTAGCTGGCCACTGCCAGATCTCTGTCGCCGTCCAGGTCAAAGTCGTCAACCGCCAGGGCAATCGGGATCTGCGGGGTGGGAAACTCCACCGGCTGATCGAAAGCACCGTCGCCGCGGCCGTAGAAGACCATTATATTGGCGGAGTAACCGTTGGCAACTGCTATGTCGGCGTGGCCGTCGTGATTCAGGTCGCTGCATACCACCGACCATGGTTCGTCTCCTGCCTGATAATTTATCACCGGTTGGAAGCTGCCGTCACCGACCCCGTAGAAAACCGAGATGTTGTCGGAGTGCCTGTTGGCGGTTACCAGGTCGGCGTTTCCGTCCTCGTTAAGGTCAGCAGTACTTATGGAGTATGACCATTCTCCCCCTGAGCTGTACTTCCGCGCACCGGAGAATCCGCCCTCTCCATCCCCCAGAAGCACTGATATCTGATCCAGATTCCCTGATGCCAGGTCCGCCGCTCCGTCATTATTGAAATCGGAAGAAGTTATTGATAGAGAATATGTCTCCACGTCCAGGCTGATAGAACTCAGGAAGGCTCCGTCTCCAATCCCCGGAATTATGGAGATGTTGTCCGAGTAGCGGTTTGAAGTTGCTATATCCTCTTTGCCGTCATTGTTGAAGTCTCCGGCGATTATGGAGATGGGCGACTTCCCGGCCGGGAAATCAGAGCAGGGTGAAAAAAGCCCTCCACCCTCTCCGGCAAGTATCGATACGGTGCGGGAGGAATAATTGACGACAGCGAGGTCGGTGATGCCGTCACGGTTGAAATCCCCGGAGAGGCCTGATATAGGCCCCCTTCCTACGCTGTGTTCCCCGGCGTATGAGAAGGTCCCGTCGCCATTTCCGGAAAGAATGGATATTTTATCCGATCCATAATTTACCACCGCCAGTTCCGGTATCCCATCCTGATCCAGGTCGGCGGCAATGATATCCCGCGGATTGTAGATTGCCCCGTAATTTTTCGGTGCCAGTAGAGTTCCATCGCCATTTCCGAGCAGTATGGAGACATTGTCTGAACTGGAGTTCGCTGTTGCCACATCGAGTGCCCCGTCGCCGTTGAAATCGCCGCAGGCAATAGAAGAAGGCCCATCCGCGGCGGGGTAATTCTCAGTCATTCCGAAGGTGCCGTCTCCGGCCCCCAGAATTACCGAGACATTATCAGAGAAGTGGTTGGCTGCCGCAAGGTCCGTATATCCGTCCCCGTTCAGGTCCGCGGTTATCACCGATTCCGGGTGGTTGCCCGCGCTGTAGTTGGAAGGAGGGCCAAAAGTGCCGTCTCCCTTTCCTAGCAGCACCGAAAGATTGTCGGAGCTGGAGTTGGCGGCTGCCACATCCGGCACTCCGTCACCGTTGAAATCGCCGCAGGTTACTGACACGGTCAGCCTTCCCGCCGGATAATTGGACGGGGGCGCGAAGGTGTAGTCACCATTTCCGAGAAGAACGGAGATGTTGTCGGATTCAGCGTTCGCCGTTGCCAGGTCCAGTTTTCCGTCGCTGTTAAAGTCCGCTACGGTAACTGAAAACGGTTCTTCCCCTGTTTCGAAGAGCCTGGCCCCGGCGAACCTTAGATTATTGACCACGGCTGCCTCCCCGCCAGCCGCAGGAGGAGATGTTACTCTGTCCTCGCCGCAGCCGCCTGCCGCCAGGCAGATTATCACATATTTGATCAATTTTCTCATATCCGACATCCGGGAATAATAAACTGCCTCCACCGGGCAGTATGGTATTCTATTATATCAATCGGGGTAGAATCAATTGTAATAATTATAACTTGACTTGCCGCCCGCTGTTTGTTATCTATGAATTCCTGAATCAATAATTACAGGAGGACGTAAAAGTGTACGCAGTTGTGGACATAGCAGGTGACCAGATAAGAGTCGAGAAGGGGATGAAGATCCGAGTCCCCCGGCTGGATATCGAAG
Source organism: bacterium (assembly GCA_014730075.1). Lineage (GTDB taxonomy): Bacteria > Krumholzibacteriota > Krumholzibacteriia > Krumholzibacteriales > WJIX01 > WJIX01. The sequence continues at coordinate 3,695 of WJIX01000266.1, forward strand.
AGGGAAGCACCGTGGAGTGCGACAGGATACTCTTCTATTCCGACGATAAGGATGTAAAGGTCGGCACGCCTCATGTCGAAGGGATCAATGTAAAGGCAGAGGTGCTGGAGCATGCCCGAGACAGGAAGGTGGTCGTCTTCAAGATGAAGAGGCGCAAGCGCTACAGGAAGAAAACAGGCCACCGCCAGGGATATACGGTCCTGGAAATAAAGGATATATCAAAATAGCAGGGAGTGATCAGTCATGGCTCATAAAAAAGGTGTAGGAAGCTCCAGAAACGGTAGAGACAGCAATTCGAAGAGACTGGGTGTAAAGAGGCACGCCGGGCAGAGGGTAACCGCCGGCTCGATAATAATCAGGCAGAGGGGAACCAGAATACATCCCGGGCATAACGTGGGAAGGGGCGGAGACGATACCCTGTTCGCTCTTGCCGACGGAGTGGTACAGTTCGAGAGAATGAGCAAGCACCGGAAAAAGGTCAGTGTGTACGAGAATTAAGCATTCTGCGAATATTCCGCATTAATAATGGAACCCGGAACCTAAAAATGCCGGGTTCCTTTTTTTTGCCTTAACAAAAAAAGGATATATGTTAATCTGGTAATTGTGCCGGAGAACGGTATGTCGTGGATGCTGAAAGATGCATGCCATCGGTTTGATTTTTCAGCTATGACCGGAGGTGACCTAATGGAATTGAAGTTTCTGGGCCACGCCGCTTTCCAGCTCAAGCTGGATAACGGAAAGTTGCTGGTTTTCGATCCTTACGAAGCAGGTTCCTACGACGGAGCCTTGAAATACAGCCCCATCCAGGGTGATTTCGATATCGCGGTGGTCAGTCACGGCCACGCCGACCATTATGACAGTGATATTGTATCCGGAATAGAGAATGTAGTAGAGAGCGAAGGCAGTTTTACCTTCGACGGTATTACCGTTAATACATATCCCTGCTATCACGACGAGACGGAAGGGGAGGAAAGAGGGGAGAACCTGATCTCCATTGTTGAGGCGGGGGGAAGGCGGATAGCCCATCTCGGAGACCTGGGGCATCAGATCAGCGAGGATGATCTGCCCGGGCTTAAGGGTGTGGATGTAATGATGATTCCGGTAGGGGGGTACTTCACCATTGATGCTGCAACTGCAGGCAGGATCGTGGATGAGTTCAAACCGGCGGTGACGGTTCCGATGCATTTCAAGACCGGCAAGGTTGAATTCCCCATAAATCCGGTTTCTGATTTTACCTCGCTGAGGGAGAATGTAATCGAGGAGGGCGGGAGCGTTCTGGAACTGAACGACCGGCTTTTTTCGGGAGGTCGAAAAACTGTCCTTCTTGAACCGGCTAATTAATCGGGCAGCCGGCAGGCTGAACGGGCCGGTTCGGGAGGCGCCAGCTGAGCAGCTTAACAGGAGAGGAGTGCAATGAAAGAGATAGAAGCAGGCAGAATCGCCGAGGTTGTCGGCAAACTCTGCCAGGAGGCCAATTTCGAGCTGGAGGATGATGTCCAGGAAGGGTTGGAGAAGATGTTTGAAGAGGAGGAGTCCCCGGCTGGAAAGGAAGTAATGAGGCAGATCCTGGAGAATTCCAGAATAGCCAGGACCGAGAAGCTTCCCCTCTGCCAGGACACCGGTTACCTGGTGGTATTTGCCGAGCTGGGGCAGGATGTACATATCACCGGGGGAGGGTTTGAGGATGCCATAAACGAGGGAGTGAGGAATGGGTACGCCGACGGGTACCTCCGCAAGTCCATACTGGCCGATCCGGTAAGGGGTGGCAATACCAAGGATAATACCCCGGCGGTGATACACCTCAGGCTGGTCCCTGGCGACAAGCTGAAGCTGTATATCGTCCCCAAGGGGGGCGGGAGCGAAAATATGAGCAGGATCGCCATGATGAAACCTGCTGACGGAGTTGAAGGGATCAAGGATTTTGTGGTCAACGGGGTCCGGGAGGCCTCTGGAAATCCCTGCCCCCCCATCATGGTAGGAGTGGGGATTGGGGGTACATTCGAGATGTGCGCCCAGCTGGCCAAGAAGGCGTTGCTGAGGCCGGTGGGCAGCACTCACGAAGATCCTTTCTATGACAAACTGGAAAAGGAACTTCTTGAGCTGGTAAACAGGACCGGGGTAGGGCCGGCAGGGTTGGGAGGCCGCTGCACGGCGTTTGCGGTCCATATAGAAACAGCACCCCGGCATATAGCTTCCTTTCCGGTGGCAATGAATATCAACTGCCACTCGGCCAGGCACAAGTATGTCGAACTGTAAGACTGAAAGGTTAATTGAACGCGGCCGGTGGTTCCGGGGACCGGGATGTCGGCGCGGCTTATTTCTTAAATAATCGGGCAGGTGAGAAAATGGCTGAATATTCGATGGAAACTCCCCTCAGCAAAGAGGATGTGGAGAAGTTGAAAGCGGGAGACAGGGTCTCGCTTTCAGGCACTATATACACGGCTCGTGACAGCGCTCACGAACGGTTGGTAAAGCTTATCGAAGACGGAAAGGATCTGCCGATCCCACTGGAGGGGCAGATAATATATTACGTGGGGCCCGCCCCCACACCCCCCGGCAGAGCTATAGGTTCTGCGGGGCCTACTACAAGCTACAGGATGGACCCGTACGCCCCCCTTCTGATCGAGCACGGGCTTGCAGGTATGATCGGAAAGGGAGAGAGATCTGAGCCGGTCGTGGAAGCGATGAAGAAGCACTCTGCGGTTTATTTCGCGGCAACGGGGGGAGCTGCCGCCCTGATCGCCGGCAGTATTACTTCCAGCGAGGTGGTTGCCTATGAGGATTTAGGCGCCGAAGCGATCAGGAAACTTGAGGTAAAGGACTTTCCGGTGATCGTTGCCCAGGACTGCAACGGAGGCAACGTATACGTGGAAGGCCAGAAAAAGTACGCGGAATAATCGATCAACGCCGGCCCGCGGCAGCTTTAATCCGCTGAAATCAGCGCGGGTTGATCCCGCCGCCCGGCCGGCTTTCCCCGGAGGTACGGTTTGTCTTCAGCAAGGGCGCTGGCTGTTATCCCGGCCAGGTACGCTTCGACACGTTTTCCAGGAAAACCGCTCGCTCCCATCGGGGGTGTCCCGATGATATTAAGGGTACTGGAGAGGACACGGGGGATAAATAATATTGATGAGGCGATAGTCGCCACCGACGACAGGAGGATAGCGGAAGTGGTGGAGAAGGGTGGCGGAAGAGTTGTAATGACCTCCCGTTCGCACAGTAGCGGGACCTCCCGGGTTGCCGAAGCGGCCTCCGGCCTTGATTACGACATTGTCATCAACATTCAGGGGGACGAACCACTGCTCCCGGTCCGGGGAGTGGAAGAACTGATCGAGGTTATGGCCTCGGACAGTTCCGTTCAGATGGGAACCCTGGCCTCAATTTCGGATAAACCGGAAATGCTGAAGGACCGGGACATCGTCAAGGTGGTTTTCGACCTGGATGGCAATGCCCTCTATTTTTCCCGTGCTCCTCTGCCTGGCGGGGATAACTCCTTCTATCGGCACATAGGTATATACGGATTCCGGCTCGGTTTTCTGATGAAGTTCAGCCGCATTCACCCTTCACCGCTGGAGATGGCTGAGAACCTGGAACAGCTCAGGGCCCTGGAGAACGGTTACCGGATCAGGGTAGTAACCTGCGATGGGGGCGCTCCGGGGGTGGACAGGCCGGAGGATATAAAAAGAGTTGAAAAATTGATAGATAAGATTTAGAGTGTGTAGAGAGTTTTTTTAGAAGAAAGATTGGATACGGACAGTGACTGAAAAGACAAAATTTGTTTTCATTACCGGGGGTGTGGTCTCTTCCCTGGGAAAGGGTATCGCGGCTTCCTCTCTGGGATTTCTCCTCAAACAGCGCGGCCTGAAGATCATCCTGCAGAAGTACGATCCCTATCTGAACGTGGATCCCGGGACCATGAGTCCCTTCCAGCACGGGGAGGTGTTTGTTACTGACGACGGGGCGGAAACCGACCTGGACCTGGGACACTATGAGAGGTTTACCGATATCAATCTCTCTCAGAGATCGAATGTGACCACCGGCCAGGTATATGAGGCTGTTATCAACAGGGAGAGAGAAGGAGGGTACCTGGGAGGGACAGTACAGGTAATTCCGCATATAACAGATGAGATAAAGGGGAGGATACTGAAGGGAGCGAAGGGAAATGGCGATGTGGATGTTGTTATTACCGAGATAGGTGGCACCTCCGGCGATATCGAGGGCCTGCCCTTTCTGGAAGCGGTCAGGCAGCTGCAGTTCGAGCTGGGAGAGGGTAACAGCCTTTACATACACCTGACGCTGGTGCCTTATATCGCTGCCGCACGTGAGATAAAGACCAAGCCAACCCAGCACAGTGTTAAGGGGTTGAGAGAAATAGGCATTCAGCCCGATCTTCTGCTGTGCAGGTCGGAGAGGCCGCTATCCGATGAGATAAAGAACAAGATATCCCTCTTCTGCAACGTGGAGAAGGAAGCTGTTATCGAAGCGCTCGATTCGGACAGTATCTACGAGGTTCCCCTCAATCTTCATAAGGAGGGATTTGACGAAATAGTGGTTAAGAAGCTCAGGCTGGAGTGCGAACCGCCCATGCTGGACAACTGGAAGGAAATGACCAGAAAGATCAGGTCTCCCCGTTCCCATGTCAGGATTGCGATCTGCGGTAAGTATGTCCACCTGGTGGATGCGTATAAGAGTATAGTGGAGTCATTCACCCATGCCGGTGTTGCCAATGACGTTAAGGTTGATATTCAATGGGTTAACGCGGAGGATGTGGAAGAGGAGGGAGTGGAATCCTGCCTCCGGGGCATATCTGGGATACTGATACCGGGGGGGTTCGGGGAGAGGGGTATAGAGGGCAAGATAGCCGCAGTACGGTACGCCAGGGAGAATAATATCCCCTTCCTCGGCATCTGCCTGGGGCTTCAGTGTGCCGTGATCGAATACGCCCGGTCGGTATGCGGGCTTAAGGCCGGAAGCAGCGAGTTCGACCCCGATGTGGAAGCCCCGGTTATAGATCTGATGCTCCAGCAGAGGAATCTGAAGAAGATGGGGGGGAACATGCGCCTGGGGTCATATCCCTGCAGGCTTAAGGAGGGATCTCTGGCGGAGAGGCTTTATGGAATAGAAGAGATAGATGAAAGACACCGGCACCGCTGGGAAGTCAACAATGAGTACCGAGAGATACTGAAGGAGAATGGGCTTGTATTTTCCGGGCTTTCCCCGGAGGGAGACCTGGTGGAGATGGTAGAGCTGGATTCTCATCCCTATTTCATAGCATCTCAGTTTCACCCGGAATTCAAATCACGGCCTCAGAAACCTCATCCCCTTTTCGACGGCCTGGTAAAGGCCGCCATTCAGCTTTCCAATGCCTCCACAAAACAGGATTTTCAGGAGACATCCCGCAAATAACAGGGGGAGAGCTATATGAGTCCTTTGATAATTGGAGAGCGGGAATATATTCCCCGCCGGCAGCCCCTGCTGATAGCGGGACCCTGCGCCCTGGAGGATGCCGGCGCCGCCCTGAGAATAGCCCGGGCCTGCAGGCAGGCAGCTGATGATAACGGTTTCTTCTATGTATTCAAGGGCAGCTATCTGAAGGACAACAGGTCCTCGCTCGATTCTTACCGGGGGCCAGGGATAGAAGAGGGGCTGAAGATACTGAGAAAGGTAGGCTCCGAAACCGGGGCCGCAGTGATGACCGATGTTCATTGCCGGGAGGAAATAGGGGCGGTTGCGGATGTATGCGACATCATTCAGATTCCGGCTTTCCTCTGCAGGCAGACCAGGCTTATAGTGGCCGCGTCAGGCACCGGAAAAGTGCTGAACCTGAAGAAGGGGCAGTTTCTATCCCCCGAGGAGATGGGACTGGCGGTAGAGAAGGCGGCAGAAAGCGGTGCCGGAGGTGTTATGGTAACAGAGCGCGGAACATCTTTTGGCTACCACAACCTGGTAGTGGATATGACATCCTTCCCCAGGATGAGAGATCTTGGGGTGCCCCTTATCTTTGATGCCACCCATTCCCTCCAGCTCCCCGGAAAACTCGGAGACAGGACCGGTGGGAGGCCGCAGTTCGTTTCGCCCCTGGCCCGCGCGGCAGTGGCGGCCGGTTGTGACGGTCTGTTCATCGAAACCCATCCCAATCCGCTCTCCTGCAGATGCGACGCCGAGGTGATGCTTCCCCTGCAGCAGCTGTCCTCTCTGCTGGCCCAGATATCAGCTCTTTTTGATCTGATTAATTCCTTTAATTAATTACGGCGATTTAGTAGATTCTTGGTATATTGATGGAACCCGTGATACGGGATTATGGTCTAATTCGGAGGTAAAGCGATAGACTCAAGAGAAGAGATAGAAGAAACCCGCAATGGGCCCGGTGTGACCGGGGAAAAGAACATCAGAGATATCGGGCGGGAGGTGATCTCCGCTGAGATCGAGGGTCTCAGGGAGTTAGAGAATGGTATCGGGGACGATTTCGTTGACGCCGTGGATCTTCTGGTCAGCTGCACAGGGAAGGTGATCCTGTGCGGCACCGGCAAGTCCGGTATTATTGCCAGAAAGATCGCCGCCACTCTCAGCAGCACCGGTACGCCGGCGGTATATCTTCATTCGGTAGAGGCCGGTCACGGGGATATCGGAATGATAACCGGTAACGACGTTTTCATATCGGTAAGTAAAAGCGGGGGAAGCGAAGAGCTTACCAGGCTGATTCCCTACCTGAAGAGTATGGAAGTCAAGATGATAGCCATTACTGCCAGCCAGGATTCCGCCCTGGCCAGGGACAGTGACGTGACCCTTTATATAAACGCCGGGAAGGAAGCCTGCCCCATGGGGCTGGTTCCAACCACTACTACCACAGCATCGCTGGTTATGGGGGACGCCCTGGCGGTAGCCGCACTCAAGGTCAAGGATTTCGGCAGGGAGGACTTCGCCCGGCTTCACCCCAACGGGGTGCTGGGCCGCAAACTCTACCTGAGGGTAAGGGAACTGATGCATAGAGGCGACGAAATGCCGCTGGTGGGGACCGGGGCGTCCCTTCGGGAGGCGCTTATAGAAATCGTCCAGAAGAAGCTGGGATGTACCGGGGTAATCAACGGAGGAGGAAGACTGGAGGGGATTATCACTGACGGCGATCTCAAGAGAATACTGATAAAGAATCCCGATCCACTGGAAGCGGGAGTGGAGTCAGTAATGACCGCCTCACCCCGAACGGTAGATCAGGAGCTCCTGGCTATCGACGCCCTGGAGGAGATGGAGATGAATCCCGCCGGAAGAATAACCCAGCTCTTCGTGGTGGATGGGAAGGGTGTCCCGCTGGGCCTGGTCCATATCCATGACATAATCCAGGCGGGGTTGAAGTAGGCTCCGCCCCCCGAGATCCGCTCCCCGTGACACTACCTGTTTTATGACCGGCTGGCGGAAGATTAACTGCCGATTCCAGGTAAAGGGAGCAAAGATCGAGGCGCCGGAGACTTGGTTGCGTAAGCTGTTGTCATTGCGTTAGATGCTTTGGCGGTATTTTATAACGAATGGCACAGTAATTGCTTGACTAGTCATCCGGCAGAGTATAATATCATAGACAGGAGGAAGTTCAGTATTTCTTCTCTCCGCGGAAAGTTATAAAGTCAAGTTGTGCGGCACTCTTGGCCCGCACCTGAATTCATGTTGATATGATGAGAATTTCCTTTAGAAATGAACTGATTGCCGGAGCAGCTGTACTGATATCACTTCTGCTGGTCTGCTGTGACCGAAGTGATCAGGATTACAGTATCGACGAACCGGAGATCTGTGACCAGGTGATAAATGATTTTACCACGATCGAGAGTGATTCCGGAAAGGCCAAGTGGAAGATTACCGCTCCGGTAGCCCGGGTATACAGCAGCAGGGACCTGCTGGTCACCGATAATCCGGTAATCTATTTCTATGATGAGGAGGGGGAAATAACATCGGTGGTAACCGCGGACAAGGGCGAGATAGATCAGAAGACCAGGGACCTGACTGCCATCGGAAACGTGGTAGTGAAGAGCAGGGAAGGGTACCTGCTGGAGACCGAATCGCTGATATGGGTCCAGCAGAAGGGAAGGATCCAGACTGAAGATTACGTAAAATTCACCAGGGACGGGGATGTGGTGGAGGGGTACGGCTTCCGGGGGTACCCGGGGCTGAAAGAATTTGATATAGTAAGAGACGTGGATGGCGATATGTATGATAAGGACGGCAGGGTCAATAAGGAGATAGAATCGGAGACGGAGGGAAGCAGAACTGAGTAAATCGGATGAACATAAGAAAGGTGACGTATCGGCCAGCCTGAGGACCAGCGGGATAGTAAAGGTATACCGCAAGTCCAGGGTGGTGGACGAAGTTTCCATCTCAGTTTCAGAGGGAGAGATTGTCGGACTGCTGGGACCGAACGGGGCCGGTAAGACCACTACCTTCTATATTATCGTGGGAATGATTAAACCGGAGAGCGGCAAGGTCTTTTTCAACAGCAGGGATATAACAGGTCTTCCCATGTACAAGAGAGCAAGGCTGGGAATAGGTTATCTCCCGCAGGAACCCTCCATCTTCAGAAAGCTGACCGTGGAGGATAATATCAGGGCTGTTATGGAAACCCTGTCGATCTCTTCCGAAGAGCAGGATGAGCTGATCGAAAGCCTTCTGGATGAGCTGAACATAAAACATGTCAGAAAGAATTACGGGTATCAATTATCAGGAGGTGAACGGAGAAGGGTGGAGGTTACGCGTTCTCTGGTGACCGACCCCTCCTTCATGCTCCTGGACGAACCTTTTGCAGGTATCGATCCGATAGCAGTAGCGGACCTGCAGGAAATTGTAATGAAACTGAAGGAGAGAGGGATAGGAGTTCTGATCACTGATCATAATGTCAGGGAGACCCTTTCCATCACGGACAGGTCCTACATAATGTATGAAGGCCGGATAAAGAGGTCCGGTAATTCCGGAGAGCTGGCGTCCGATCCGACAGTACGTGAAATATATTTGGGAGAATCATTTCAGCTATAACGGAGGATTACTGAACTATGGAAATGAAGATGGGTATGCATACCAAAATGCAGCAGCGCCTGGTCATGACACCACGGTTACAGCAGGCTCTGAAACTGCTCCAGATGCCCACCCTCGAACTGCAGCAGGTCCTCAAACAGGAAATTCTCCAGAATCCGCTCCTGGAAGAGGAGGAAGAACTCAAGGAGATGGAGGAGAAGGAGAAGGAGGAAGAGAACGAGGAGGAAGAGGAGGAGGATACCGATTGGGAGGATGTCTTCGAGACCGCTTTCGGGATGGGTGGTACCGGCAGTGAGGAGAGGGAGGAAAAGGAGGAGATGCTGGAGCGGGTACCGGTCGCAAGGCAGAGTTTTTCCGACCACCTTCTCAGTCAGCTCAGGCTCGCTACCGACGACGATTTTATCCTGGAGGTGGGGGAGTATATTATAGGAAACCTGGATGAGTCAGGTTATCTGCCACTGGAGATAAGCGACATAGCCCGAACCTTCAGCGCGGAAGAGAACAGGGTCAAGGAGGTCCTGGACCTTATCCAGACCTTTGACCCGGCCGGAGTGGGAGCCCGCAACCTGCAGGAATGCCTCCTTCTTCAACTGGAGCGGAAGGAGATGAAGGACAGCAGGGCGGCAGAGATACTGCGGGACTATTTCGAGGAGTTCAAGCAGAAGAGATATAACAATATAAGCAAGAAGATGAAGATTTCCCTGCAGGAAGTCCAGGCCCAGTCGGAGATTATCGGGCGGCTGGACCCCAAGCCGGGGCTCAATGTGGCTGCCGACAATCCCAAGTATGTGATCCCAGATCTCATTGTAGACAGGGTGGGAGATAAATTCGTAATCAGCCTCAATGAGAAAAATGTACCCAGGCTGAGAATCAGCAAGGCATACAGGGATGAATTGAGGAATAATCCAAAAATAAGCGACAAGACCAAGGATTTCATCAAGGACAAGCTGAAGAATGCCAAATGGCTGATACAGACCATCGAGCAGAGGCGAAGGACCATGATCAAGGTGATGAATTCCATAGTGGACAAACAGAGAGAATTCTTTGAAAAGGGAGTGATAGCTCTGAAGCCCCTTACCCTTCAGCAGGTCGCTTCCGAGATAGATATGCACGAGTCAACCGTCAGCAGGGTAACCACCAATAAGTATGTTCAAACCCCCCGGGGAGTTTATGAATTGAAGTTCTTCTTCAGCGCCAAGCTCAGCACCAAATCGGGGGCCGAGGTGTCCTCACGGAGCGCCAAGGTGAGGATCAAGGAGATAATAGAAAAGGAAAATGAAAAGAAGCCTTTGAGCGATCAGAAGATAGCCAATATTCTCAAGGATGAGGGATTGGTAATTGCCAGAAGGACGGTGGCCAAATACAGAGAGCAGCTGGGTATTCTCCCGGCCAGGCACAGAAAAGTCTTTTAAGTGAAAATGATCTGAATTATAATTATCGAATGGAAGTTATCAGGAATTCTAACCGTTCATATACCTTGCCTCCCTGGCTTAAAAGGAAGATTCCAAACCTCGGCGAATGTTCACATATCGAACGTGCAATCAGGAGGCGGGGGCTCCACACCATATGCAGGGAAGGACTCTGCCCCAACAGAGCTGAATGCTACTCCAGGAACAAGGTTACCTTCATGATCCTGGGCGGGATCTGCACCCGGAACTGCCTATTCTGCAGCGTAAGCAGCGGTGAGCCGGAACCGGTGGACAGCAGCGAGCCGGAGATGATAGCGGAGGCGGCAGCCGAGCTCGGGCTGGACCACGTAGTGGTTACCTCGGTGACCAGGGACGACCTGGAAGACGGAGGCAGCGGGCACTTCTCACGGGTAATAGCCAGGCTCAAAAGTACTCCCGATCCGCCGGTGATCGAAGTCCTGGTACCGGACTTCAGGGGCAGTAGAGAGGATGTTTCAAGGGTGGCAGGGTCCGCTCCTGATATCTTCTCACATAACATAGAGACAGTAAGAAGGATCTACGGAAAGGTAAGAAAGGAGGCTGATTATGACAGGTCACTCCAGGTTCTATCCATAGCGAAGGAGGAAGGAGAGAAGGGTCTTCTGGCCAAATCAGCGATGATGCTGGGACTGGGTGAGACTGAGGCTGAAATTATCGATACCATGAAGGATCTTAGAAAAGCGGGAGCTGATTTTCTTGCCATCGGCCAGTATCTCAGGCCGGGGTTGAATCAGGTCCCGGTATCTGATTATATTACTCCCGGAAGGTTCGACTATTACCGGCAGATCGGTAATCAACTCGGATTCCTGGGAGTAGCCGCGGGGCCCCTGGTCAGGAGTTCATATCAGGAGATTGATGTTAGCCTGTTTCGCGAGAGATCTCCGGCAGAGCCGGAGAAATGAATGAGGAGGATGCCAGCATGAATATAACCACCACAGCGAGACATTTTAAAGCAAGTCCAGAACTTATACAGCATATCCGAAGAAGGATGGAGAAGCTCAAGAGATATTTTGATAATATTCTGAATATAGATGTTACCATGTCGATCGAGAAGATACGCAATATAGCGGAGGTCAACCTCCAGGTGCAGGGCCATTTCTTCTCCTCCGCCGAGGAATCTGAGGATATGTACCTTACCATAGATATGTGCGCCAAGGACCTGGAGAGGCAGATAAAGAAATACAAGGGCAAGCTTCATTCAAATCATCAGAACCATAAGAATAGTAAAAGAATGCTTTATCCCAGGGAGTTCATAATAGACGCCGAGAGTGTTGAGAGCGAAAATGGGATTGAGATGGGCGAGGCGGCGGCTTATAATCTATCCGATATGACTGTAAGAGAGGCAATAAAGGCGATGGAGAAGCAGGAGAAGGAATATCTGCTGTTCAACAATATTGATACCGAGGCGTTGAGTTTCGTTTACCGGCGGGCTGACGGTAATTACGGGGTGATAAGATTATAGGGCCTGATGGCTATTGAGAGGGATAATGGTAAGGAAGAAGAGAGAATACACAGTCGAGGATTTTTTCAAGGATAACAAGGAAGAGCTGGGCCTGGAGCTTCTCACCTCCAGTCTCAAGGGCCCGTTGAATATTACCGGCTCAGACGTGCACAGGCCCGCTTTCGCCCTTTCAGGCTTCATGGAGAATTATCTGAACTCCAGGATCCAGATCATCGCTGAGACAGAGACCCTGTTCATGCGCTCCCTGGAGCCGGGACAGATGAAGGAGGCGGCCGAGAGGATTTTCTCGAAGCCTCTATGCTGTATCATGATCACCAAGAACCTTGACCTGCCCGACGTATTCATAGATGAAGCGGAGAGGAAATCGGTACCGGTCCTCAGGACACCCAAAGAGACCACCCCGTTCATCCACGAACTGACAGAAATCCTGGATTATTATTTTGCCCCCCGTACCAAGCTTCACGGTTCCCTGGTGGACGTATACGGGGTTGGCCTGCTTTTCACCGGGAGGAGCGGGATAGGAAAGAGTGAGATAGTGCTGGACCTGGTGGAGCGAGGCCACAGGCTGGTAGCTGATGACGTGGTGGAGATTCTGAGAAGGGGTGATGTGGTAATCGGAAGGGGTCAGGAGTTTCTGAAGCATTTCATGGAACTGAGGGGTATCGGAATAATAAATGTAATGGATACTTACGGGATCAGGGCGATAAGGATACAGAAGCGTATCGAGGTAGTAGTGGAGCTCAAGGACTGGGACCCGGGCAGGGACTGGGACAGGCACGGCCTGGATGAGAGGTATACCGAGATACTGGGCAGCAGGATCCGCCAGCTGATTATTCCCATATTCCCGGGAAAGAATATAACCGTTATATCCGAGACCATTGCCCTGGACCACATGCTCAAGGTATACGGCATAAATGCGGCCAAGAGCCTGGATGACAAGATCAGCGACTGGATGAAGAGTAAGAAGCGTACCCGGAGATATCTGAGGAATGACACTGAATGATGGCCGACTCAGGGGATACCATAGGGATCATTATTACCCACGGGACTCTGGCGGAGCAGCTCAAGGAGACCGTCAACCTGGTCCTGGGAAGGGTAGATGATCTCTTTCCGGTCTCCAGCGGGGACCTCTCCGATTCCGACATCGTGGAGGAAATCAAGCGGATAATCACCGGAAGCGGGGGCAGGAGGGTGGTTATGTTCGTTGACTACTGCGGAGGTTCATGTTTTAATAACTGTTTCAGGGCGGTGAAAGGGCTGGAGAATGTAGTGATAATCAGTGGCGTAAATCTTCCCGTTCTTCTGGATTTCGCCACCAAACGGGAAATCATGGATTTCGACGAGATGATAGACCACCTGGTTAAGCGGGGCCGCGAGAGTATCAGCTGTGACCGGATCTGATCAGATTTCCGCAACTTTACACAGTAAACTCAGCACCTGAAGTAAAGGAACGGGTTAATGCTGACTCTGATAAGAATTGATGACAGGCTCATTCACGCCCAGGTAGTAGTTGGATGGTACGAAAAATGCCGCCCCCAACGTATAATTCTGGCCGATGACCAGGTTGCCTCCAACGAGTGGGAAAGAAGAATATTCTCCTCATCGGCCCACTCCGATATCAAGGTCACCATCCTCACCGTGGAGGAGGCCGCATCCAGGATAAATGCCGGGGTCTACCAGCAGGAGAGGGTTCTGCTGATAGTGAGGGACCCGGTACAGGCGCTCCGGCTCTACAGGGCGGGGCTGGAATTCGAGGAGATAAATATAGGAGGCATGCATTATTCGGGATCCAGAGAACAGCTGATGGGTAAAATCTATATAGACAACGAAGAGAAGCATGCTCTCAGGGAACTGGTCAAGGAATCGGTTACTCTGGAGGCCAGAGCGCTGCCCGGAGATGAGAAGATCATCCTGAATTCCAGGATAGTATGAACGGAATGGAGTGATTATGGGGGAAAAGGTTACATTTATTTTCGGGATACATAACCATCAGCCGGTGGGGAATTTTGATTTTGTAATAGAGGAAGCCTACCGGAAAGCCTACCTTCCCTTTCTCCAGGCCATGGATGATTTTCCCGAGATACCATTTGCACTTCATAACAGCGGTATACTGTGGGACTGGTTCGAGGAGGGCAGAGAGGAATACCTGGAAATAGTCCAGAGGATGGTCCGGAGATCCCAGGTGGAGATTCTCTCAGCCGGTTATTACGAGCCTATACTGACGGTGATTCCCGAACGGGACCGGCAGGGCCAGCTTTCCATGATGAATGAATATATCTCAAATAAATTCAGCACTGACCCCCGGGGATGCTGGCTGACCGAGCGTATATGGGAGCCCCATCTTCCCGGAACTCTCTCTGAGGCGGGGATAGAATTCGTGATCGTGGATGACGCCCACTTCCGGACCATTGGCTTCGACGAGGCAGAAATGAGAACATTCTTCAAATCGGAGGATAACGGGAGTTACGTGAATATTTTCCCAATAGACGAGAAACTGAGGTACCTGATCCCATTCCAGGACCCTGAAGAGACCATTGCCTACCTGGATGAGATAGCCCGGAGGGATGACCACCCGGTGGCCGTCCTGGCCGATGACGGCGAGAAATTCGGGGTCTGGCCCGGGACCCATGATCTCTGTTACCGCAGGAACTGGCTCCGCCGTTTCCTGGACCTTCTGGGAAAGAACAGTGACTGGCTCAGGGTGAGTACCTTCTCTCAGGTGCTCTCCGAGCGTTCTCCCGGGGGCATAGTCTATCTGCCTTCCGCTTCCTACACCGAAATGATGGAATGGGCGCTCCCGCTTGCCGGGCAGCAGAGGCATAAAAAGGTTTTTGATTTTCTCAGTTCCAGCGAAGAGTATTCCGAATTCACTGACATGGTAAGGGGAGGGTTCTGGAGGAATTTCCTGGTAAAGTACGAGGAAAGTAACTGGATGCACAAAAGGATGCTGGAGGTAAGCGAAATGGTGGGGAATGCTGCCGGAAAAAAGGACAGGGGCAGGTTGAAAGAGGCTTGCTCCCATCTTTACCAGGCCCAGTGCAACTGTGCATACTGGCATGGCCTTTTCGGCGGGCTTTACCTTCCCCACCTGAGAAGCGCCATCTTCCGGAACCTGATCGGGGCTGAAAACGTTCTCCTCGGTATCGGGGATGAGGATAAGAATTATCCAGCGGTCTGGTCATCAGACCTGGACGGAGATGGAGTGGATGAAATTATTCTGAAGACCGCTCATCTCAAGCTTTATTTCAAGGCCAGAGGGGGTGCGGTGAGGGAAATGGATATCATCTCGCCCCCATTCAACCTCACTGATATCCTCCGAAGGCGGAAGGAGATATACCATGACAGGGTAGGTTCCGGGGCTGATCAGGATAGCGGGGAAGTGCTCAGCATTCACGAGATGAACAGGTCCAAGGAGAAAGGTCTGGATAAGCGGATCATATATGATTCCTACCAGAGGATGCTGCTTCAGGACCATTTCATATCCCCGGAGGTTGACCTTGACTCATTCGCCAGGTCCTCCTTCCGGGAGCTGGGTGATTTCAGCGGCGGGCTGTTCTCTCATAATGTAATAGAACGTAAGGGAAAAGATAATATTCTGCTTCTAAGCAGGGAGGGACTGGTACGGAATGGCGACAGGCTGCACCACCTGAAGATGGATAAGGTAATCAGTGTGGATAGTACTTCTCCCTCTCTGACAGCTTCATATTCCCTGTTCAGCCCGGATTCAGACCTGAGTTGCCGTTTCGCGGTGGAGAACTGTTTCTCTCTGCTGGCCGGCGACGCGCCGGACCGGTATTTCATTCTTCCGGGAGGTTCCAGGGATAAACTCGCTTCCAGGGGTGAGATCAAGGGAGCCGAATCGGTCTCGGTGGTAGATGAGTGGCTGGGAATAGAGATTTATATAAGATTCTCCGAACCGGCTCTTCTCTGGCGGTTTCCCATAGAGACAGTATCCAACTCCGAATCCGGTTTCGAATCGGTATATCAGGGTTCGGTACTGGCGCCGGTGTTCTCCCTGGATATCAGTAAGGGCGAAGAGAAGAAATTCGATATAGAAATAAAGGTTAGTCCTTCGGCAAGCTGAAAGGGGAATATTGACCGGGCTGGAATCACTCATACCTCTGTCGGTTCTGGGCGGGTTTCTCGCCCTGGATTTCAGAGGTTCGTTGCGGTTGATGCTGTATCAGCCGATCTGCAGCGGCCTCCTGGCCGGCTATATACTTGGAGAACCGGCAAAAGGGGTCCTGGCAGGCACCCTGCTGCAGATCATCTTCCTCGGTAATATCTACCTCAGGGGAGAGAGGGATATTGATATGCCCGCCGCCGGCGTGGTCTCCGCGGCGGTTTTCATACTGGTGGATTTCCGTATGGCCGGGGATATGTCCGTTTCCGGGATGGTAATGGCAGGCTCTCTCCTTATCGGCCTCCTGGCAGGACTGCTGGGTTACTACCTTTACAGGATTCTGCGTTCGAACCTTTCCTCTCCGGTGGAGAGAGTGATGAACAGATGCAGGGAGGGTCATTACCGGGGGGCTTCTCTGCTGCACCTGTCCATGGCGGGAGTACATTTTCTGGCCGGTTTCCTTATTTGCCTGATACTGATCCCCGCCGGTTATGCCATTACCATGAAAGCAGTCTCCTCATCGGTCGGTTTTGACGGGTCGGTGGATATACTCTATATTTTCATTCCCTTTATCGGGATAGGTTCGCTGCTCAGGATAGTGCTCTTTCAGCATCAGGCGTTCTGGTTTCTCTCCGGATTAATTATCACGGGGGCGGTTTTAGCTTTTATCTGATAATAATGACGATGCTTGACCTTAACATACTGTGGCGATTATTCCTGATCCAGAATTCCAGGAATGATAAATTTCATGACGGGCTGGGTTTCTTCTTCGCTCTTATACCCCTTTTCAGGTCCCTCTCCGGTAAGGATCTCTCCCGGAGAGGCGAGTTGGCAAGAAGAAATTTCGATTATTTCAATTCCAACCCGGTTCTCTCAGGAATGGTAGCGGGAGTAACCCGGAAGATGGAGGAATCGGAGGGTATGGCTGATACGGGCCAGATAAGCCGGGTCAGGAACACTCTCTCCTCGGTTCTGACCGCCAAGGGGGATGAATTTTTCGAGGTGGTTTTTCTTCCATTGGCATTGACAATAGCATGTATTTTTACTATATACGGGGTGTATATTGGCCCCCTGGTATTTCTGCTCTTTTATAACTATTTTCATTTTAAGTTCAGGATAATCGGATATTACAGGGGGTTAAAACTGGGTCAGGAGGCAGGAACCGGATTTTTTGAGGATCTATCAAAAATAAGCGGCGTATTGAGGGGAGCAACCGCGTTCACGGCAGGTGTTTTTACTTCAATTGCTTTTTTCCGGGGATACCAGTTCGGGGGAACTCCCGTGGTAATAGCGGGACTGGTCGCGATTGCGGCGGTAACCCTGCTCCGCAGGAAATATTCACCGGTATTCAGCGTTATTATCCTCTTCGTCCTGACCGTGGTATTGCTGTCGCTGCTGTCGATTTGAGAATGGAAATTCATAATTGTAAGGAAATGGTAAAAAGTGAAAGAGATTCAGGTTAAGGTTTCAAACAGGAACGGAATGCACCTCAGGCTTGCCGGGGAACTGGTGAAGAATACCAGCAGGTTCAGTTCCGATATTCGAATAATCAGGAATGGTGAAGAGATAAATGCCAAATCAATTCTGAGCGTGGCCGGTCTGGGAGCAGGATACGGCCAGGAGCTGAAGATCCGGGCAGAGGGGGAGGATGAAGAGGAGGCCCTTAAGCTGCTGAAGAAACTTTTTGATACCGGATTCTCAGAAGGGTAGCAGTAATGCCTGATGAAAGGGAGAAAAAGAAGGAACTCATCATGAACGGGATAGCGGTTTCCCCCGGTATCGCCATAGGGGAGGTGTTCGTCCTGAATGTGGACGAGATGTCCGTCCCTACCAATACAATATCGGAAGATCAGGTGGAGGAGGAGATCGAGAAGTTCAGGGAAGCTCTGAAAGTGATCAGGAAAGAGCTGAAAGAGCTCTACCGGAAACTGGTGGATGATATGGGTGAGAATCACGCCAGAATAGTTGATACCCATATCATGATCGTGGACGATGATTCCATGATAGAACAGACCGAGGAATATATCAGAAAGGAAAAGGTCAACGCCGCTCTGGCGGTCGAGAATACCTTTGACAAGACTCTCAGGTCTTTTGAGAAGATGCAGGATACCTACCTCAGTGAGAGAGCTGAGGATATAAGGGATGTTAAGGGGAGGATCACCAGGAAGCTCCTGGGGCAGGAGCAGACCGGACTGAAGAACCTCGAGCACAAGGCGGTGGTGGTGGGAAGGAACCTGACCCCGTCAGATACTCTGGGATTCGACCGCAGGCATGTCCAGGCATTTGTTTCCGATATAGGAGGGGCAACCTCCCACGCAGCTATTATGGCACGTTCGCACGGCATTCCCGCCGTGGTGGGCCTTCAGGAATTCTCCAGGAGGGTGATGCCCCATGACAGGATCATAGTGGACGGGACCACCGGACAGGTAATTCTGCATCCGGAGGACAGCACCATCAGGCTGTTCGAGGACGCCAGGGATAAGTTCAGGGAGATGGAGAAGGAGCTTCTCACTCTGAAGGATTATCCGGCTGTGACCCTGGATGGGCGGACCTTCGGCCTAAGTGGCAATGTGGAGACCCTGGACGAGATCAAGGATGTGGATTCACACGGTGCCAGTGGAATAGGCCTGTTCAGGACGGAATATTTCTTTATTACCCGTTCTTCCCTTCCCAGCGAGGAAGTCCAGTACCGTTTCTACCGGGAGGTAGTGGAGAAGGTAGCCCCCGATTCGGTGATATTCAGGACTCTGGATGTGGGGGGAGACAAGATAGCTGACTGGATGACCGGGGTCGAGGAATCGAACCCCTTCATGGGATGGCGCGGGATCAGGTTTTCCCTGTCGCGAAAGGATATATTCAGGTCTCAGCTCAGGGCTCTGTTCAGGGCTTCGGCCCACGGCAAGGTCAGGATTATGTTCCCCATGATCTCGGTGATGGAAGAGGTCCTGGAGTCGAAACAGATATGCGAGGAGGTCAAGGAAGACCTGCTCCGGGAGAGGTACGTAATAGATGAGGATATCGAAATCGGCATAATGATAGAGACCCCTTCCGCGGTGGCGCTGGCGAGCAGGCTGGGCAAGGAGGTCGACTTCTTCAGTATCGGATCCAACGATCTGGTGCAGTACGCCCTGGCAGTTGACCGGGGCAACAGCAGGATTTCATATCTTTATGATCCCCTGCACCCCAGCATTATCAGGCTGATCAGAGATACCGTGAAGGCTGCCAGGCACAGGGGGATATGGGTGGGGCTGTGCGGTGAAATGGCGGTCAGCGAGGGTGCGCTGGGCGTGCTCCCCCTGATTGGAATCGGGCTGGACGAGATCAGCGCTCCTTCCTACCTGATACCTGAAATCAAGAAGATTATCAGATCGGTTACCTATGACGAAACCCACTCGCTTATCAGGAATATTCTCAGCAAGTCGACTGCCGGTGAGG
>WJIX01000267.1 GCA_014730075.1 bacterium
ATTTGAAAGTATCCCGGGGATAAAGATAAATCTTGGTGATATGATCTTTTTCCAGCCATTGTTATTTTTCTTTACTTCGGTCCCGGTTCCTCTGATAATGGCAGTTTATGGGCGGGGCGTAAATCTCAATGACAGGAGGAGATATGAATCTGCGATCGATTACCCTGATTAACCTGGTTGGTATTTCGTATATTTTCGTGTCGAGAACCGCAGTTACAATTTTCCCGGAGATGCTCGCCGGACACACCGCGGTTTTTCTTCATGGCACGCTCTCCCTGCTGTTCACCGTAGCTGTGCTGTTGTTCTATTATTATTTCAGAAGAGATTATCTCCGGGAACCGGAAGAGACGCTTGGGAAAGCGGCCAATCTGATGGTAACCGCATCAGCGGGGGTATCTTTTCTTTATCTTCTTTACCTTCTTGATATAACCGGACTTTTCAGTCCTGATCCCGCTCCTTTCCAGGCCCTCTTTCCCTGGGTTTATTCATTGGCAGCTGTATACTTCTTCACCGTTTTTTACAGGGAGGGGGTGGGGAAAAGCCGCTCCGGCCTTAAGAGCGCTCTGCGGCTGGCAATAGCGGGTGCTGCGATTTCCGCACTCGTCAGGACTTTGCTGGTGGTGAACTATTTATTCCGGGGGCAGTTCGAATGGTTATGGGGATACGCCGGCAGGTATCCGCTACTCTTCTTTCCGGTGCAGGGGCTGGTCTTTATTTCCTTCTTCTATTTCTTTTTTGCCTTTTACAGGCTGCAGGGAAGTTCCGGTTCCCGGTAGCCCCCGTTTGGTGAGATATGATTAAGAGAGTCGCCATTATCATTGCCGCGGCCGGGATTCTTCTGTTATCTCTGGATATCGCGGGGCTGGTGGTAAGGCCAGGGTTTACGGAGGATGCCGCCGAGGGCCCCTCCGGGATTCCCGGTTACCATTACGCCCTGAATGACGGGGAAAGGCTGCGGGAGCTTCTGGGCGGGCCGGTGGATCAATTTGACCTCAATGAAGCGAACAGAGTGCTGTTCGGCTCGATCGTTCACGGTGCCGGCCGTCGGCTCACACCTTACGAGAACTGGATACTCTATCTTATCGGCCTGATATACCCTCCGGCCGGAAAGACCCAGGACCCGGAAAGGATAGCCGCCGGGGGAGTGGGGTTATGCTCCGAGGTAGCGGCGGTCCTGATCCGGATTGCCCGGATCAACGGTATGAGCGGCAGATTCATTGTTCTGGGTGGACATACCGTTGCTGAAATAGATACCGGGGAAGGATGGAGGGTGGCCGACCCCGATTACGGCGTGGCCTATGAATTAGGATTGAGTGAACTGGAGGGCGAGAAGGGGGTCTCCATGATCAGGAATGCCCTGAAAGGAGGCGGTTACCCCGATTCGGTAATCGAAAAATATACAGGATATTTTCAGTCCTCAAATAACAACATGGTCCTGGAGGAAGGTGAAGTCCCAAGTCCCGGGCTCTACCGGCTGGAGAGGTCGGCTGAGCTGCTCAAGTGGATCATCCCTGCTTTATTGATTATCAGCGGAGCATTCATGGCCGGCAGAAAACGATGAAAGTTCCTGCGGGATGCTCCATGGGGCTGTAAGGACCGGAGTCAGCCCTGAATGTCCAGGTTGGTAAGACCCGCGCCTCGGGCCGCTCTGATAACTTCCAGGTACTCGCTCCGGTAGATCCTCCTGGATATCTCCGGGTATTCCCCTGCCCGGTACATCGGGCGGTACTGAGACATGATATTGACGTAGGTATCCCCGGGCAGGTTTTCTGCAATCCATTCCATAACCTTAACGCTGCCCCCCACATTGTTCGGCATCACCAGGTGGCGGATCATCAGTCCCCGCCTGATCAGGCCATCCTCTCCGGGCCGGGCCGTTCCCACCTGCCGGTTCATTTCCAGCAGGGCGGCCCTGGTTATCTCCGGGTACTCTCCGGCCCCGGCGGAGTATTTTGCGGCCATCTCGCCGCTGAAGTATTTGAAATCTGGAAGGTATATGTCCACTATCCCGTCAAGCTCCCTCAGGATCTCAGTTCTTTCCCACCCGCAGGTGTTGTAAGCCAGCGGGAGATTCAGCCCCTCTCCTGCCGCAATATCAAGGGCCAGCAGGATATGGGGAAGGTAGTGTGTGGGGGTTACAACGTTGATATTGTGGCACCCGGTCTCCTGCAGCCGGAGCATCATCCCGGCCAGTTCCCGGATCGACCTTCTGCTGCCATCTCCACGGTGGCTGATCTGCCAGTTGATACAGAATGCGCACCTGAGGCTGCAGTTACTGAAGAAGATTGTACCGGAACCGCCAGAGCCCACCAGTCCGCTCTCCTCACCGAAATGGGGGTGGGCCGACGATATTACCAGCTCCGAATCAGCCCCGCAGAAACCACGTTCTCCAGATATCCGATCGGCCAGGCATTCCCGGGGGCAGAGCCTGCATTCGCTCATCATGTCATGGAGCTTCCTGCCCAGTGCGGCGAGGTCTCCCCGTCGATGCGGACCGAGGTAGGAAGGTTCAGATTCCACTCCGGCCCCCTTTCCAATATCCTCCTCCGGAAAAAGATACCCTGTAGCCGCCCGCACCGGGCCGGGAAGGGAACCGGCAACCGCAGCGAAAAAAGAAGCTCTCAGAAACTCTCTCCTGTTCAGCAGCCACATCATTCAATACCATTCCAAGGGTATAAATACACATACATACTGAAATATTACAGAATTCATTCGGAAAATGAACCATTTTTTTTGATTCCCGGCCGGCAGTATGACCACCTTCAGTAACAGAGCATTTGACAAAACGGACCGATTGTCGCTATTCTGTCGTTATGATAGAGGATTGAGAATCAAAAGGGGGTTCTATTGCTGAAGGTTCTTTTCGTTTGCACCGGTAATACCTGCAGGTCCCCGATGGCTGAAGCTCTGGCCAGGGACAGGATGAAAGAGGAGTGGGAGGGTAAGGTAGAGTTTTCCTCCGCGGGAACCCTTGACCTGGGAGGGTCGGAAGCATCCCCGCTGGCAGTTGAGGTGATGTCGGAGCTGGAAGTTGATCTCAGCGGGCACCGGTCGACCCACCTGACTGAGGAAATTATTGAATCCTCGGAACTTATAGTTCCCATGGCCGGCCGCCACCGTGATGTTATAACCATGCTGGTGCCCGGCGTGGAGGAAAGGGTCATACTGCTCGGGGAGCTCGATCCCGGAAGGGAAGAGGCTGATATAAGAGACCCTATTGGGGGTGACAGGCTGATTTACCGCCAGGCCAGGGATGATATAGAGAGCCTCATCGGCCCACTTCTTGATTATATCTCTGAGAGGTTCAGCCTGTAGTTATCTGCCGGGTCGGAAATACCGGGCAGGAGCCTCTTAAGCTATATTGAAATATGTGGGGTAAACCTAAAATACTGTTGCAAGAACCGGGATGAGTTTCTATAATTGGTCAGAATGTTTTGAGTCTTATTCCGCAGACCAGCGGATGAAGTTAGAAGAGAAAGGGTAATGAATATGCCGATACCGAAATCTGATAAGATCTGGATGGACGGAGAGTTCGTCGACTGGGATGACGCGAAAATTCATGTCTGCGCGCACGTTGTTCACTACGGCACCTGCGTTTTCGAAGGAATTCGGTGTTACAATACCGAAAAGGGGCCGGCTATTTTCCGGCTGGAACCGCATATCAAGAGACTTTACAACTCCGCCAAGATGTACAGAATGGAACCAGAGATGCCCAGGGAAGAGTTCATGGAGGCATGCTTTGAGACGATCAGGACAAACGGAATGAAGGAATGCTATATCCGCCCGGTGGTTTACCGCGGGTACAATGAACTTGGTGTCAATCCGTTCAATAATCCGATAAATGCATTCATAGTGGTCTGGGAATGGGGTAAATACCTGGGGCCGGAAGCGCTGGAGCAGGGTGTGGATGTGATGGTTTCCACCTGGGACAGGATTGCTCCCAATACTTTCCCGGCGCTCGCAAAGACCGGCGCCAACTACATGAATTCCCAGCTGATCAAGATGGAGGCGATCAAGAATGGTTACGTCGAGGGGATCGCGCTCGATTCAGGCGGATATGTAAGTGAGGGAAGCGGAGAAAATATATTTCTTATCGAGGATGAAACGATATTTACCCCTCCGCTGGGTGCCAGCGTGCTGCCCGGTATTACCCGGAACACCGTAATCGACCTGGCCAGGGACCTGGGTTATGAGGTGATAGAGAAACTGATCCCGAGGGAGATGCTTTACATAGCTGACGAGGTTTTCTTCACCGGGACCGCGGCTGAGATATCACCGATCCGGAGTGTGGACAAGATCCAGGTCGGAGAAGGAAAGAGGGGCCCCATAACCAAAAAACTCCAGGATATCTTCTTCAAGGTCCTGAACGCTGAAGTTGAAGAGAGGATGGAGTGGCTCGATTTCGTCTATAAAGATTAATCGCCGAAGCAATCAATCCGGGGGGCCGGTATGAAGATCGCTATTGGAGCAGACCACCGCGGTTATGAACTGAAGGGAAGAATCAAGAAGGTTCTTCAGGAGGAGGGGCATTCTGTCACCGACCTGGGGACGGACAGCCCTGATTCGGCGGATTATCCCGATTTTGCCATACCGGTGGCAGAAATGGTTGCAGCCGGAGAGGTCCAGAGGGGAATCCTGATCTGCGGAAGCGGTATAGGAATGTCTATTGCCGCCAATAAGGTGGCGGGAGTGAGAGCCGCGCTCTGCAGGAGTGTGGAGGACGCGGAGATGACCAGGTGCCACAATGATTCAAATGTCCTGGCCCTCTCGGAGCAGAGCGGGGATAACCCCCGGATAATGGAACTTGTACTGACCTGGATAAACACTCCCTTTGAGGGGGGGCGGCACCTCAGGAGGATCAATAAGATAGCTGATTATGAAGCGTCACATTCTTGAAGAGAGGCGATAAGCGATGTTGTTTGAAGAGAATCTCTTTCCCTATCTGGAAAAAACAGACCCGGAGATAATGGAATCGGTAAGCTCAGAGCTTAAACGGCAGCAGAACCAGCTGGAGATGATAGCGAGCGAAAACTTCACCAGCAAGGCGGTTCTGGCCGCTCTGAGCAATCCGATGCAGAACAAGTATGCCGAGGGGTATCCCGGCAAGAGGTATTACGGGGGGTGTGAGTTCGTGGATCAGGCGGAGAGGCTGGCCAGGAAGAGAGTAAAAGAGCTGTTCGGCGCAGAGCACGGCAACGTCCAGCCCCATTCGGGGACCCAGGCGAATATTACCGCATACCTGGCTTTCATAGAACCGGGGGACAAGATCATGGGTATGAGCCTCTCTCATGGTGGGCACCTTTCCCACGGCCACCCGGTTAATTTCTCGGGTATGGCCTTCGATGTGGTCCATTACGAGGTGGACCGGGAGACCAGGATGCTGAATTATGATCAACTGGAGGAGCAGGCCAGAAGGGAACAGCCCAAAATGTTCGTGGCCGGGGCCAGCGCCTATCCCAGGGAGTGGGACTGGGCCAGGCTGAGAGAGATCTGCGACCAGGTGGGGGCCTATCTGATGGTGGATATCGCTCATATCGCGGGTTTGATCGCCGCAGGCGTCCACTCCAGTCCGATTCCCTATGCCGATGTGGTAACTTCCACTACCCATAAGACTCTCCGGGGGCCGAGGGGAGGATTTATCCTCTGCCCCAAGAAGTATCGCAAGAAGGTAGATAAGCTTAACTTCCCCGGAACTCAGGGAGGCCCTTTCATGCATGTAATCGCCGGGAAGGCGGTATGCTTCAGGGAAGCGATGACCGATGAGTTCAAGGCATACCAGAAGCAGGTCAAGGCAAACGCCGCCAGGCTGGCCTCCCATCTGATGGAAAATGGGTTCGACATAGTAAGTGGCGGCACAGACAACCACCTGTTCCTGATAGATCTCTCGGAAAAGGACCTGACCGGAAAGGATGCCGAAGCGGCCCTGGAAAACGCGGGGATCACCGTTAACAAGAATACCGTTCCGTTCGACAAGGAGAGCCCTTTTGTTACTTCCGGAATAAGGGTGGGAACTCCAGCTCTTACTACCAGGGGGATGAAGGAGGAACAGATGGATGAAATCGGGTCCCTGATGATAAAAGTGCTGGAGAACCATACCGATGAGAACGCTCTTAAGCAGGTCAGGGAGAAGACGCTCGAGCTGGCCAGGGCATTCCCCCTCTACGAATAGGGGCGGGTTATCCGCTGGCTGATGCCGGCGGGAGGATGGAATAGATGAAGAGACCGAGCTGGGACGAGTATTTCATGAAGATAACCCGACTGGTCTCGGAGCGTTCAACATGCCTGAGGCGCAAGGTCGGCGCCATAATCGTCAAGAACAAGAGGATTATATCAACCGGTTACAACGGGGCTCCCAAGGGTCTTGCGCACTGCCTCGAAATTGGCTGCATGCGTGATAGAATGGAGGTCCCCTCGGGCCAGCGGCATGAGCTCTGCAGGGGTGTCCACGCCGAGCAGAATGCTATCATCCAGGCTGCGGTAAGCGGGGCCAGCATGGAAGGGGGAACCATTTACTGCACTGATTCTCCCTGCTCCACCTGCGCCAAGATGATAATCAACGCCGGTATAGTCAGGCTGGTCCTTGGCGCCAGGTACCCGGACCAGCTGGGGGAGGACCTGATCAGGGAAGCGGGATTGGAGACTGTTTATCTTATAGAGGAAGAAGTTAAAGGAGAGTAGCTTGCGCTGTCCTTCCTGCGGGAATAAGGATGACAAGGTGGTTGACAGCAGGTCCACCCGTGACGGCTCCGCCATTCGAAGAAGGCGTGAGTGCGTCAAATGCGGCCACAGGTTTACCACCTACGAATATATTGAGCACCGGCCGGTAATGGTTATCAAGAAGGATGGCAACAGGGAACGGTATTCCAGGGATAAGATACTGGAGGGGCTTCTGAAGGCCTGTGAAAAGCGGCCGGTATCAATGACCGCCCTGGAAGAATTGATAGATGAGGTGGAGCGTGAGATGTCCAAGAGGGTCAGGGACGAGATACCGACCGAGGAGCTCGGTAACGAGATAATAAACCGCCTGGCCAGGCTTGACCAGGTTGCCTATGTGCGTTTCGCTTCCGTTTACAGGGATTTCAAGGATATCTCCCAGTTCATGGATGAATTAAAAGGTTTGATCGGAAAGGACGGGTAGCTGTTTCGGTAAATGAAGCCGGCCCGCTGAAGATAAGGAGGATAGATGCCGCAGTTTATCAGATCGAGACGTTTCAGCCCTTTATTTGTCATTCTTCTTACGGCGCTGCTTGCCGTTCAATGCAAACCTTCAGGCGCGCCCACCGCCCTGGAGGATGGGGATTCTATAAGGGTAAGGTTTTCGCTGCAGCCGGAAGAGGTTCTGAGGTACAAGGGGGCAAGCACCACCGAGATGAATTTCTACGGGATGGAGATAAGGAATGTCCATACCGATGAGATAACCATGACCATGAGAGAGAAGACGGAGGAGGGTAACTTCACTATCAGGATCAAGTTCGACAAATCCTCCGATCAGCTCATCCGCTCCGGGGAGATGTACGAGCAGTCCAATCCGGTCAAGCCGGAAGGCAGGACCGTGGAGGTCGATATTACCCCCACCGGAGAGATCGACCAGGCGCGGGGAGTGATACCCGGACTTCAGGACGGAGGGCTGAAGGATTACCTCAGCAAGTGGTTCGCCGAATTGCCGGAGAATGCTGTCGCCGTGGGACAGAGCTGGGAGGAGGATACCAGCGACAGCACAGAGAATGTTAAAATGGAGGGCTCCTTTACCATGACCCTGAAAGGTATCGGGGAGGAGAAGGGGATCAGAGTGGGGTATATGACCGGGACCGGCGTGATCACGGTATTGCAGGAGACAGCGGCTGGTGAGATCAACGGGGAGTCAAGTGCCGATATCGAAGCGGCCGTGGCCCTGGATGGAGGTTACGTGGTAAATTATAAGGTGGAGAGTGATTTCTCAGGAACCATGACCGGGGTCAATCCCCAGACGGCCAAGAAGGAATCAACCGAAGTGTCCAGGAGCTCTTATACTACAGTTGATCTCTTAAGGTAACTCTGGAGCCAATTTGTCTGATCAGGAAAAATCGGGAGAGCTTGCCGAGATGAATCTCTTCGATCATCTCGAAGAGCTGAGGTCGGTGCTGATCTCACTGATAGCGGTGCTGATCGGCTCATCCCTGGTGCTGTGGTTCTTTTCCGGGTTCCTGATGGATTTTCTCCTGGCCGGGATACCGGTGGAGGGGATCTACTTTCACGCCCCCGCCGAAGCCTTCATGACCCGCCTGAAGCTCAGTTTCATTGCAGGATTCCTCCTGTCATTCCCCTTTATCCTGTTCAGGGTCTGGTCATTTATCTCCCCCGGCCTGTTTGCCAGGGAAAAGAAGGTAATATTCCCACTGATAATCCTCTCCACCGCCCTCTTCTACATTGGCGTTGTCTTCGCCTACTGGATCATGATACCGGTAGTTCTCCGTTTTCTGCTTCAGTTTGCCACCGATATGCTCTCTCCCCTTCTTTCGGTAGCGGAGTATTTCTCATTCGTCGGGAAACTCTGTTTCGCCTTCGGAATAGTTTTCCAGCTCCCCCTCGTTATTATCTTTCTTACCGCCACCGGATTCATCTCCCCAGGTAAATTATTGAGGCAGTGGCGCTGGGTGATCGTAATTATATTCGCTGTATGTGCCCTTCTTACCCCCCCGGATCCCGCTTCCCAGCTGCTTATGGCAGTGCCGCTGGTTTTGCTCTTTTTTATCAGCGTGGCGGTCTCCTTCATTTTTGTCCGCCGGAAGCAGAAAGAGTCGAAACCGCTTGATTGACAAAGGCAATGATGCTACAATAACAAAGTCAGTTAATTGTAGTTATATAAGAGGCTTACGGTTTAATTGCTCTGAAGACGGCTTCAAATTGCAGATATCCGGAGAAGATACGCCGGTGTAGCAGCAGGGGAGATTGAATTTCTTATTACCATTAATCCGCCAGAGAGAGTTTTTGATTAGACCGCTGGAATCTTTCCCGGCTCCACCCGTTCCTGAAAGGAGGGTACCATGGAGGATGTAGAAGCACTCCATTATCAGAAGAAAGAAGAAAAAAAGGTGGAATGCTTTCTCTGTCCCCACCGCTGTGTTATTCAGGAGGGGAAGACCGGTCTCTGCGGGGTAAGAGAGAACAGGGAGGGGACCCTCTATTCCAATTCATACGGGAGGACTGTTACCATAAATGTCGATCCCGTAGAGAAGAAACCGCTCTATCATTTTCTTCCGGGCAGCAGGATTCTTTCCATAGGGCCTAACGGGTGCACCATGACCTGCAGGTTCTGTCAGAACTGGAACATATCCCAGGAGAAGGTGCCAACCAGGTTTCTTTCTCCCTCCTCTCTCGCCGATCTGGCCGCCGAGAGAGGGTGTGCGGGGGTGGCCTTCACATACACCGAACCGATTATCTGGTTCGAGTATCTGATTGACACGCTCCCGGTGCTGAGAGAGAGGGGGATCAAGTCGGTGATGGTCACCAACGGATATATTAACCGGGAACCGGGGCTGGAACTGGCTCCGATGGTGGATGGATTCAATATTGACCTCAAAGGTTTCAACGAAGAATTCTACAGAAAATATTGCGGCGCGCACCTGGAGCCGGTAAGGAATTTCATCGAGATAGCGGCTGAGCATTCACATGTAGAGGTAACCAATCTGATTATTCCGACTCTTAATGACGATATGGATGAGATTGAGGAGATGGTGATCTTCCTCTCCGGTATATCCCGCAGCATTCCTCTTCATTTTTCAAGGTTCTTTCCCCAGTACAGGATGGATCACCTCGATTCGACTCCCGGAGAGACCCTCAGCTCGGCTTTCGATATTGCAAAAAGATATCTTGATTATGTTTATCTCGGCAATATATTCATTGAAGGTACCGATAAGACCCGCTGCCCCTCCTGCGGCAGCGTAGTTATAGAAAGGGGAGGTTACGCCCGGAATGAACTGAACGAATCGGGTGAATGTCCCGGGTGCGGAAAAATAATAAAGGGGGTTTGGAGTTAATTGACTGAAACAGCTTCGAGGGAACTCGCTGAAGAGATTATCAGTGAAATACAGGCGAAGAAAGCGAGTAATATCGTACTTCTGGATCTCAGTAAAATATCCGATATCACTGACTATTTTCTGATTTCATCGGTATCCAGTAACGTTCAGGCCAGGGTAGTAGCGGATGTGATTACAGAGAAGTTGAAAAGGGGGGGGCATCCCTTCAAGGTGGAAGGGTATGATTCGCCTCACTGGATACTGGTGGATTCATATTCCATAGTCTTTCACATATTCCAGCCGGATGTCAGGGAGTTCTACGCCCTGGAAAATCTATGGGGCGACGCCCCCAGGGAGGAATTCCCCGATGAGTAGCCCGGAGAGGAATGATCCAGCCGCAGTGCAGGATAGAGTAATCAGAGCGATAGCCGAAGCCCTGGATAAACTCGGCGTGGATGTGGACAGGGAGGATATTCAGCTGGAGCGCCCCAACGACCCGGCCAATGGCGATCTAAGCTGCAATATAGCGCTCGCGGCGGCCGGTATGGTAAAGAGGAATCCCCGGGATTTTGCCGCAGACATTGTTTCCAATATAGAGTTCAGCGCCGATTTTATCGACAGGGTGGAAGTGGCCGGTCCCGGTTTCATAAACTTCGCGTTATCTCACAGTTACCTCACCGGCCAGGTGGCCAGGATAAACCGGGAAAAGACCGAATACGGCAACCTGGATATCGGGAAGGGCAGAAAAATTCTGGTTGAGTTCGTGTCGGCAAACCCCACCGGACCGCTGGTTCTGGTCTCCGCCAGGGCCGCGACAGTAGGCGGGGCCCTGGTAAATCTTTACCGTAAGGCCGGATTCGAGGTTGAGTCGGAATATTACCTTAACGACGCGGGAAGCCAGATAGAGAAACTGGGAATTTCTCTGATGACAAGGTTCAGGCAGCGAATCGGTGAGGAAGCGGAACTTCCCCCCGATTGTTATCCGGGGGATTACCTGGTTGAGTTAGCAGAAGAGATACCGGCCGGGGAGGGGAAAAGCTGGCTGGAGCTGGACGAACAGGATGCCCGGGCCAGGTTCTCCGAATTTGCTCTTGACCGGGTGGTCCGGATGATCAGGGAGGACCTGGATTATTTTGATATCCATTTCGACCATTATTTCGCAGAATCACAGCTTCACAGGCCCGGGGGCGAGGTAGAAGAGGCCCTGGAAATTATGAAAAGCAGTGATGTCGTATATGAAGAGGACGGGGCCCTCTGGTTTCGCTCCACCCGCTTCGGTGACGAAAAGGACAGGGTGCTTCTTCGCAGCGACGGTTCCCCCACCTATTTTCTCGCAGATGCCGCCTATCACCTCAATAAATTCAGGCGGGGTTATCACAGGGTAATAGATATATTCGGGCCCGACCATCACGGGCATATTCGCAGGCTGGAGGCGGCATCCAGTGTTTTCGGGGCGGAGCAGGGATGGCTGCAGGTACTTACGGTCCAGTGGGTAAGGCTTATAGAGGACGGCAGGCAGGTCAGTATGTCCAAGAGGGAAGGGGAGTTCATTACTCTCCGAGACCTGGTCTCGGACGTGGGCAGGGATGCGGCCAAGTTCTTCTTCCTGATGAGAAAGAATCAGGCCCATATGGATTTCAATCTTTCCCTGGCCAGAAAACAGTCGGATGAGAACCCGGTCTACTACGTTCAGTACGCGCATGCCAGGATCAGCAGTATAATATCGTTCGCCGGCAGTGAGGGGGTCGATTTCCCCTCCGATACCGAATGCGTCAGTATGCTCAGGGAACCTGAAGAGATGGAACTGATCCGCAAGCTTGTCATTTTTCCGCAGCTGATAGAGGGTGCCGTCCATAATAACGATGTCAACCGCCTGACCACCTATGCTCAGGATATCGCAGCTTCATTCCATCATTTCTATCATGTCTGCAGGGTGGTATCGAGTGACAGGGAGCTGAGCGCAGCCAGGCTCCTTCTATCCGAAGCGACCAGATTGGTACTGGCCGAATCACTCAGATTAATAGGAGTTGACGCCCCGGAAAGAATGTGACCGGAAAGAGGATCCCGGGGGTAGAGTCTTTAATAATCAGGGGGGGTCCCCCCGTTTTGACAGCAGGTGTTCAGGATCAATCTGAAGGGGTAAGCAGGTTATGAGTCTTGTAGTAGTGGGATCAATAGCGCTTGATTCGATAGAGACCCCCGGGGGAAGTGTGGAAAAGGCCCTGGGAGGTTCAGCAGTATATGCTTCAATAGCTGCGAGTTATCGTACGCCGGTACGTATGGTCGGTATTGTGGGAGAGGATTTCAGGGATGAACACAGGGCGGTCCTGGAGGCCAGAAAGATCGATTGTACAGGTGTGGAAACGGTTGCGGGTGGCAGGACTTTCCACTGGAAGGGAAAGTACGGGGTCGATCCCAACCAGCGTGAAACGCTGGCTACCGAACTTAATGTGTTCGAGGATTTCAGACCGGCACTGCCTGAAGGCTGGGAGGATACCAGGTGGCTGTTTCTCGGCAACATAGATCCGGAGCTTCAGCTTGATCTGCTGAATCAGTGCACGGGAAAACCTTTTGCCGGCTGCGATACCATGAATTACTGGATAGAGGGTAAACGGGAAGAGCTGCTGAAGGTTCTGGAGAAGGTAAACCTGCTTTTTGTGAACGACAGCGAAGCACGGCAGCTCAGCGGCGAGTCCAACCTGTACCTGGCGGCACGAGAGATTATGTCTCTCGGTCCGGAGATAGTAGTTATAAAGAAAGGTGAACATGGGGCTTTCCTTATGACCCGGGATTTGCTCCATATTGCCCCCGCTTTTCCGCTGGAGGCGGTGCTTGATCCAACCGGGGCGGGTGACGTTTTTGCCGGGGGTTTTCTCGGGTCCCTCGCCTCCGACGGCAAAGTGAATGAAGATAATCTTCGAAGAGCCCTGGTTTATGGCACGATTTTAGCGAGCTTTACCTGTGAGAAGCTCTCGGTTGATGGGATCAGTGCGAGAGAAGTGAATGAAATTGGCGAAAGAATCGACCGCTTCCTGGAAATAATGAAAATAGAGCATCTTTAGCACATTTTGTTGAATTTAATAACATTTTGTGATATAATGGGTTAGTTAGTTCTAAAGTGATGGTGATTTTGTGAAGAGAGAAACAATCAAGAAGGTACAACATCTGATTATGCGGCTCGGCGAGATCAAGTCCTGCCGTATATCTACTGATGAAAATGACGAAATTACCGGAATCCACGTTGTCGCCGCAACTGAGAGGCCTCCCAAGGTTATCGCCAGAGAGGTCTGCAACATCCTCAATGATCAGCTGGATCTGGATATCGACCAGTCCATGATCGGGGTAGTGGTGATCGATACCGTGGAGGTGGAAAAAGAGGATCCGCCCCCGGCGGAGATCGAGGGCCAGGATGACGAAAAAGCCCCCGCGGGTAGAGAGACCCCGGATGAGAGTACCGGGCCGCCGGCCGGGAACGCGTCCGATCCTGATCCCGGCGAGGGTAAACTGGAATTCCTGGAGAAGGATGTCAGGATAAAGTTCAACGGCCTGAACCTGCAGCTGAACCAGGACATGGTAAGGGCCGAGGTGGTCCTGGAAAGAAACGGCCTGCAGGCTTCAGGTTTCGAGGAAGATATCAGGAAAGACCAACCTTATTATTCAGTGATTGCCAGGGCCACCCTGGACGGGGTAACCAAATTCATAGACGAGAAATTCCAGCTCTGTCTTTCCGGAATAGAACAGGTTGAGATCACCCGGCGGGAGGCATTCGTTGCCTCCATTCAGGTAGTGGATGGAAGGAACGTAGTATATCTGTCCGGGAGCGCCTTCCTGGGAAGGGACGCAAACGAGGCCTCCGCGCTGGCAGTACTGGATGCACTGAACCGGCCTTTTGGCAGATGGAAAGCTCGCAAGCAGATCAATTACCGGATAAGATGACAGCCCTCTCACCGGATAGCTTGCGTAATACCCTGAAAAATGGTAAGTTCGCAAATCGCAGTCATATCTTTGATTTTTTGGGGTGGCATAAATACTGCTATCTGGTAAAATGAAGCAGTCTGCCGGAGGGGAGAAGGTAAATGCGTCGGGAAAGAATCTTGAGTTCTAAAGAAGAAAAATCAAGCTGGAAATTCAGGATATATTATACTGCCTATGTTATCGGCGGTCTTGCTATCCTG
>WJIX01000268.1 GCA_014730075.1 bacterium
CTCCTGAAGCTCTCTCAATAAGACCGATATGATTTCTTACCGCGCCGGTGAATGCTCCCCTGGTGTGGCCGAACAGCTCGCTTTCGAAGACCTGGTCGGTTATGGATGCGCAGTTAACCGGAACGAAAGGTTTCCCGTTTCTGCTTCCGGCCAGGTGAATGAACCTCGCTATCACTTCCTTGCCTGTCCCGGTCTCTCCGGTAATCAGTACCGGAATATCACTGGGCGCTATTTTCCTGCATTTCTCTATGATTTTCAGCAGATGTTTCGATCTGGCCACCAGAAAATCCTGATGCAGGGATTTATTGTCTATCTTAAGTCTCACCGCGGAAGAGGAGCCCTCTCTTCTTGCAGGGGCTCTGGATAAATTATCCAGAAGATTCTCACATTGCCGTCCTCGTCCGGGCAGCCCGATATCCCTGTATATCCTCAATGCTTCCACGGCGTATCCTGTTATCTCTTCATTCAGTTGCTCTCTCTTCCTGCCGGTGATCTCGGAATCACTCATATATTCATTGATACTCTCAGCGGCAGTGTAACAGGTTCTGGCCAGTTCGAATTTCTCCTTAATGAGCCGAAGCACCGAGACTGATTCTCTGAAATTTGCTCTGGCTGATTCGAGCTGTCCAGTCTTGAGCTGCAGTACTCCTCTTGCCCGGAATACCGCCCCAAGTTCGTAATTGTCATGCAGCTTTTCCGCCAGCTCGAGAGCCCTGGTGAGCATCTCATCGGCGTAAGGTAACTGGTCCAGCCTGATGTAAAGGTCACCAAGCCTTCGGCTGACCTCCAGGGCAATATCTCCCCCGGGAGCTATGTCGACGGCAATTGCTTCCGCCTTCTTGAAATGATAGAGGGCCTCGTCAGGTTCATCCTCCAGCAGGTTTATCTCTCCCATGAATTCATGCCCCAGGGCAGATGCCCTCCGGTGCCTTATACCCCCGGCAATTTCCATCGCTTCTCCGACCAGCTTCCGGCCCCTGGAAAGATCCCCTCTGTATATGCACACCCTGCCCCTGGCCAGTAGTGATTCGGCTTTTCTGGTGCGGTTTCCGGATAATTCGTAGTAACCTGCAGCCGCTTTGAGTTTGCTCTCGGCGAGCTTGTATCTGCCGGTCTTATAGTAGAGGATGCCGAGCATGTGATCGGTGGCTGCTTCCTGGTTTCTGTCTTTTACCAGTCTGAAATTATCAGCCGCCTTGCTGTAATAAGATTCAGCCACTTCGAAGAAGGTTCTCTGAAAGGCGGTATAGCCGAGCATATATAAAGTTTTGCCCAGCATAAGATGATCATTTCTCTCTTGATAGAAACGCCTGCACGCACGGAAATAGATGTTGGCGTTGTGATAGTCACCCTTCCAGAAACAGGCCTTTCCCAGGCAGTAATCTATAAAGATACGCATCTTCTGATTGAGAGATTGTTTGTTCAGAGCGGCCAGAAAATCAATGGCCGTTTGAGGATTTTCCATGATCAGCAGGAGCTGATATTTGAGGAAAATGTACTCTTTTTCTCCGGTAATATCTCCGTCATTCTCCTCAAGCTTCTTGATCAAATCAGAAGCTTCCCGGAAAAGCTGGTTGTGATAGTAGGTCCTGGCCAGCAGGAGCGCGATCTCTCGGTCGAGACTCTCAGATCTTATTTCACTGGCTGAAGGGCAATCTTCCGGCAGGGCGTTTTCGAGTATTCTCAGGGCATTGGCATACTCTTCTCTTCTGAGGAGCTCATTGGCCTTTAATATTATTTCATTAACTGCTGACATCCGGTTGCTGCCTTTTATTTTCCGGGGATAATATTCTCGAGAATTGTCAGGATTCCGATGCAGATATTTACACCTGGATCTGGGTCTTCTCCACCTGGACCGGGAAATGCCGCTCCTACACCATTACCATTGCCATTTCCGTTATTATCTCCGCTGTTCCCCCTGCCGTTACCATTATTCCCTTCGCCACCATTTCCGTTGTTGCCGTTATCTCTTCCTCTGCCTCTGATAACCCAGTCGGGGTCATGGCCTGGCTCACCGTAATTCCAGTTCCATTTCTGGTATATCGATACTTCCTTGAAAATGTTTCTCGCGGAAGACCGGCCCGGGAGTAATAAAATCGTCGTGGAAATTGCAGAGATTATGAACAGAATAATTGATTTCTTTATAAACTCTTTCATGATACCCTCCATTATTCTTTATATTCTAAGATTATAACCTAAAACTGATCCTTCTGTCAAATTTGAGTCTATGATTCCGTTTCAGAATGTTCCAGGCTGTCCCGGATTGTGTTCTTGAAATTCCCCTGTATTATAATCGATTAGCCTTATTCAGGCTGAAACTGTTTCAGCTGATACAGTTTTTATGAATCCTGCCTGATCAATCCTGGTGCAGCTGCCGGTATATTCATGAGGCAGATAATGCCTGTATTCTCAAATACCGCATAGAGTTACAGGAGTATGCCTTTTGCCGCAATTGCCGCTTTCTCCCTTATCGGGAGAAGAGGGACTTTGGTCTCATAGTTGCAACGTTCTTATCCTGTAAACTTCTACGAACTGAATGTTATTTAAGGAAATAAAGAGAGGAAGGGGGTGGTCAGACCGAGTCGGAATTGCATATCCAGAGACCGGGTACCCGGTCCGAATTCAAACAGTCATATACCGGCGGCAGAGGATAATGATCTGATCATGCCGGGTATTGACCTTGATTACAGAAGGAGTAAACATGAAACTCAGTTCTGCTTTTATTTCAATTGTTCTTGTATTGGCCCTGCTGCCCCTGGCGTGCGTTAACGCCGCTTCTCCGGCTGAACGCGAATTTGTGCCGGTACAGAAGGGATTCAATGCTGCGGGGGAAAAGGTGCTTCCTTACGCGCCCGGCAGAGTGATGGTCAAATTCACAAGGACTGCTTACAGAAAATCCACCCTGAATATAAGCCTCCAGAGGGGTTCTGAGGTGCCGGGAGGAATGACCGGTCTCAGTTCAGTGGATGCTTTGAGCAGGGAAGTGGGGGCCGAAAGAATTTCTCGTCCATATATTGAGCCTAAGAACAGGATGGAAGCTCTTCGCCTGGGTGTGGATCTGTGGTTTAAGATTGACCTGCCTGCGGGAGCGGACGTAGAAGCTGTGGTAGATCGCTATGCCGATGATCCCAATGTTGAATACGCAAAACCGGATTATCGAGCTTTTCCGATGGCTGTCCCGGGGGATCCTCTCTATCCCGATCACTGGGGGCACAATAACACAGCCCAGCTTCCTTCGTATGACTGGAACAGCTATTCACACACAGGGCCCCTGGTGGGAACCGTTGGGTTTGATGCCAACGCTGAGGCCGCCTGGGACGGCGCCCAGGGATTCGGAAGCTCCAGCGTGGTTATCGCCATCCTGGATTCAGGAGTTGATATCGATCATCCGGACCTTAACCTGGTCAGCGGATACGACTTCGGTTCAGGGGATTCGAACCCGGATGATGATTCCAGTTCACCCGGCCATGGCACCTGTTGCGCAGGAGTGGCGGCATCAACCGCCAACAACGGCATAGGAGCTGCCGGGGCCGCGCCTGGGTGCAGCATCATGCCCTGCAAAGTGGCTGATAACGCCGGTAGTATGTACTTCTCTTATATAGAGAACGCTATATACTGGGCCGCAGATAATGGAGCCGATATTATCAGCATGAGTCTTGGCGCAGCGGTAACCAGCGACCCAGGAACCGATGCCGCTCTGGAATACGCCTATAATGCCGGAGTAGTAATACTGGCGGCAACCGGTAACGAAAACGATAATACCATCAGTTATCCGGCTATAAATCAGTATGTTATCGGAGTCGGAGCAGCTTCACCCTGCGGAGACAGGAAGAGAAGCAGCAGTAATACCGGAGAGCTGAATCCCGGTGTCAATCCCGACCCCAACGGGTACACCTGCGACGGCGAGCGCTGGTGGGGTTCCAACTATGGCTCTACCACCCAGGATGCCGCAGGAGCAGTTGATGTAATAGCACCGACCATTGTTCCCACCACCGATATTGGCGGAAGCGGAGGATATCAGTCGGGAGATTACGAACCTTTCTTCAACGGAACTTCCTGCTCGACACCGTACGCGGCGGGAGTATGCGGCCTGATAAAATCGGCCAATCCTACATGGACACCGTCTCAAATCAGGGACCAGCTATGCACAACCGCGATAGATATCCAGAATGTGGAATCGGGAGCAGGCTGGGACCGTTACAGCGGATACGGAATGGTCGACGCAGAGGCGGCGGTAGGCGGCGTGGTAACCGATCCTCCGGTTGCCGGATTCTCAGGTTCGCCCACTTCGGGTGATGCACCGCTTACAGTCAACTTTACCGATGCATCAACCAATAACCCTACTTCCTGGAGCTGGAGCTTCGGTGACGGGGCAACCTCCACCGCCCAGAATCCCAGCCATGAGTACACGGTCGCGGGAACATACACGGTGGAGCTTACCGTAACCAACAGCGCGGGAAGCGATACCGAGACCAAGTACAATTATATAACAGTTAGCGAGCCGACCAATCCGCCGGTAGCGGCTTTCAGCGGTTCGCCGACTTCCGGCGAAGCGCCTCTTACGGTCAGCTTTACCGATGAGTCGACCAACAGTCCGACCTCATGGAGCTGGACTTTCGGTGATGGCGGCACATCCACCGCACAGAATCCCAGCTACGAATATGCTGCGGCCGGTACCTATACGGTGGAACTTACCGTTACCAACGCTTATGGTTCGGACACTGAGACCAAAACAGGTTACATAACTGTTACGGAGCCGGGACAGACCACCAAGGTTTTTGCCGGTGCCGATATTCCTGTTACCGGGAATGTAAGCGGAACTTATTCAAATACTACCTCCAGTGATGATAGCGACGAGTCCATCACAGAGGTGGCTTATACGGGACATCCCAGAAAGACTTACAGCTATCTGGAGCACAAGTGGAGTTTTTCCGTTCCGTCGAATTCAGGCGAAGTGAATTTCTATCTGGAAGCCGCAAGAGATGTCAGCAGCGATGGAGATGATTTTACCTTTGCCTATTCAACTGACGACGTTAACTATTACAACATGGTTACCGTGAACAGCTCCACCGACCAGCTCTATACAGCCGCTCTTCCGAACGGGACCAGCGGGACTGTCTATGTGCGGGTTGTGGATACCCAGAGAAGCTGGGGTGGCACTTCCAACGATTCCGTGCATATTGATTATATGTACATAGAGGTTGGATCTGCTCAGGTATCACCACCGGTTGCTGGATTCAGCGGATCTCCCACCTCGGGAGACGCGCCGTTGACCGTAAGCTTTACCGATGAGTCAACCAACAGCCCCACCTCATGGAGCTGGGCTTTCGGTGACGGCGGTACATCCACCGCACAGAATCCCAGCCATGAGTACACTGTTGCCGGAACATACACGGTTGAGCTGACCGTGACCAACAGTGCCGGAAGCGATACGGAATCCAAGACGGATTACATAACCGTTTCCGAGCCGACCAATCCTCCGGTAGCGGCATTCAGCGGCTCTCCCACTTCCGGAGACGCGCCGCTGACCGTGAGCTTCACCGATGAGTCGACTAACGGTCCTACTTCATGGAGCTGGACTTTCGGTGACGGCGGCACTTCCACCGCCCAGAATCCGAGCTATG
The DNA here is from genome assembly GCA_014730075.1 of bacterium. Lineage (GTDB taxonomy): Bacteria > Krumholzibacteriota > Krumholzibacteriia > Krumholzibacteriales > WJIX01 > WJIX01. Next base: position 5,625 of record WJIX01000268.1, read on the forward strand.
AGTACACGGTGGCTGGAACTTATACAGTAGAGCTGACCGTAACGAACAGCTACGGATCTGATACCGAGACAAAAACAGATTATATCACCGTTACCGAGCCCGGATCAGGGCCGGTAATGCATGTAAGCGATATAACTGTTGGCAGAATTACCAGAGGCAGAAACCTGAATGGAACCGCAAATGTATTGATTGTTGATGCCGGCGGAGTCCCCGTAGAGGGAGCAACTGTCTATGGGTTCTTCAATGCACCGAACACCAATACAATGACTTCTGTTACAGGTTCAGACGGCGTTGCCTATTTCGAGACGCCCAGAACCAAAGACTCTGTCTCCGATTTCTGCTTTGAGGTAACAGATGTTACCCTCAGCGGTGGCAGTTACGATTCTGCAGCCAACGCTGTAACCAGAAGCTGTGAGAGCGGAGACGTATTCAGCGGCGGCATTATGGCGATGATGCAGGGCAGCAGGACTCCGGATGAATATGGATTGATGCAGAACCATCCCAATCCGTTCAATCCGGTCACTGTGATAAGGTTTAACCTGCCTGAGGAGGCACACGTTAAACTTGAAGTGTACGATGTGCAGGGCAGGCTGGTGAAGAGACTGGTCAACAGGACGTTCAGTTCCGGCTTCCATGCCGCGGAGTGGAACGCCACCGGTGTTTCAAGCGGTGTCTATTTCTACCGCCTGGTAACACCAACGTTTACCGAGATGAAGAAGATGATTCTTCTCAGGTAATAGCAGCCTGACAGTATTCGGGGCCGGGGCCAACTCCCGGCCCCGAATCAGTTTATTATCATATCTGAATCCACTTACCTTTATATCTCTCATAAGAGTACAATTCGATATTGACAGATGAGCCATATAGAGGGTAATTTTTCTTCAGAAAGCGGTTTGTCTAATTAAACAGGGGGTAATCATGGAAAATAGATTCAAGCTGATTATACCGTTATTGATAATTGTTCTGGCTTCGTCCTGGATGGTATTCATACCGGTTGCTGGGCATGCACGTTATCAGATCAGGCAGGAATTCCAGTATGCCGAACCCAGCGAAGATCCTCACCTTTCAATTGACCCGGAGTTGAGCAAGCTCGCCGGAGAAGATGTAAATCTTTCCTCTCTCTCACATCACCTGCGATTAATGGCTCTGCGGGTTATGATTATGCTTTCATAGTTATACGTCTGAAACCGGGCTGTTCTATCGGGAATAACAGTATATAAACTTGAGTCACCTGCCCGAACGCAGGGAGGAATCATTCTCAGGGCGTGCCAGTGCGATAATAGTCGCCATTATCTCAACAGCCGGGGTGCTGGTCCTTCAGTTCCGCTCAATCAGGCAGCTTCTCATTCTATTCAAGGCGATATCACTGGCTATTATTGGGTCAATATTCGCTCTTCTTATCTCCGGCAATACTTTTCATTTTAAGCCTTCGGGTTGACTATCCTGAAGGGGATATTGGTCAATAATTCCATTATTCTGGTGGATTACACCAATCAGTTGGGAAGAGATGGGGCGGAGATACAACCCGCCCTGAAAGAGGCAGGCAGGAAGCGGTTCACGCCGATTATTCTTACCACCGCCACTACTATCTGTGGCCTGCTTCCGCTGACTCTTACCGGCGGCGGATTCTGGGCACCGATGGACTGGACCATTACAGGGGGATTGATGGTTTCAACCAGACTAACCCCGCTCATTGTCCCCATCCTGTATAAGCTGATAGAAATGGGCAGTTTTATAGCATAATGAAGAGGGAATGTGGATCAGGCCGGAGTTTTTCCCTAAAGTCGGGATTAATTAAAGACGATATTTCATGTAAGAACACCCTTTGGAAGAAGATCAGCAGACGTTTGCAGACGAGCAATCTGTTCAATGCGGGGACACTGAAGCATGCATTCCAGACTGAATAAATAC
>WJIX01000269.1 GCA_014730075.1 bacterium
GCAGTATACTTGCCGGAAACCAGGTCGATACCCTTATATTCACGGTGCAGAATACAGGGGGCACTACCGGAACAGCGCTGATAAACGGATATGTTACGGCCAGTGATGTTAACAGCGGGGATGTTCTTACCGATGATACCTTCTCAGGGGGCGGAGGCTACGTATCGGTGCAGAACCCAGGTGAGATCGAGATAACCGAAACAGTGCTGAGCCAGCCCGCGGTAACTTCCGGCCAGACTTCTCCCTGGCAGGCACGGATAACCGTAATTAATACCGGAGAAGCTTCTGTTACCCTGCTCCCGGATAGTACCTACATTTACAGCGATTATGATCTGGAGGTCCCCTCGCCGCCGTCAGATTTCGAAGGAGGGGGGACAGTCCTGGCACAGGGAGAATCGGGACGCCTGAACTTCTCCGTAACACCCACTCCGGAAGTGTTGACAGGTGGCGGACTTGATATTTACTCAAGAGTAGGGATGGTGGAGAATAACAGCTCAAATTATATATATTTTGATTCAGGTGACCAGCAGTCCGGTTTTTCCACTGTACTTCTCCAGACCGCTCCGCAGCTCCGGACATTGAATATGGAAAACATAGCGGCCAGATCACCTTATGTTAATTACGGGCAGAGGTTCCCACTGACAGTTTCGGTAGAGAACATGGGAGAGGGCGCAGCCGAAGCCCTCCGTTTAACCTTGTCCGGTGACGGCTCTTCTATTATAGAGGAACCGGTGCATACGGTTGACAGTATTGAGGGCTCTCAAACAGTTCTGGATACATTTTACCTGCAGGCAGCGTCCGTTTCCGGGGTGGAGGCCTTCTCTGTCCGGATAGAGGATGCCGTAGACGCCAATTCCGGGGAGAGCGGGATAGTCCGATATTCGGAGGCGGTGGACAGTACCGCGTCAGCGGAGATCCAGTCACCAGGGCTTGCAACCATCACCGAGGTAATACCGTCGCAGTCCATGGTGAATGCCGGCCAGACGGTGGATTGGTATCTGAAGGCGGTCCTTGCCAACACCGGCGAAGCCCCGGTAACTCTGCTGGATCCGGGGAGCGGCGACATTATTTTCAGGAAAGGTGTTTCCCAGCTGACCGATTACCTTATACTTCCGCCGGATCAGTTCATGTCGGGAGCAGCGGATATGATCCTTGATGCCGGGGCTGTGGATTCCCTGCTTTACGTAATAGCTACTACCGGTATAGATACCGGAATGGTGGATATCGATGTAAGCCTGGATTGGTTCGATAATAATATTCCCGACTCAGTTATGACTGCCGCACTGGGCAGCTCATCGATAAAGGTCAGCAAACCTTCAGGGCTCAGAATCATATCTGTTACCAGCAGCGCTCCCAATAACGGAGGTATTCCCAATACATCATTTGTTAATACCGGCCAGGAATTCGAAATCACAGTGGAGCTGGAGAACACCGGAGGTGACGCTCTGGAGGAAATAGACCTCTCCCTGGATACGGACGGCTCTTCGGTAATTGTAATGACCGACAGCAGCAGGTATCTTGATACCGGGGAAACTGGGGGTTTTGTATTCTCGGTTACCGCCCCTCAGGCACCCGGGGTGGAAATGCTGACCGCTTCTATAGAGAGGGCAGTATCGATTAATACCGGTGAAGAGGTCCAGCCTGTCCAGGCTGTGGAAACGAATGAGAATGTTCATGTCCAGTCTCCGGCCAATCTGGTGTGCTCCGCAGAGATAGTCTCTCCGGACGGGGCGATGGACGATACCCTTTCCGCGGCGCAGACATTTATACTGGAGGCCCAGGTCTCCAATGATGGCGAAGGGCTGGTTGACGATTCCGGCCAATTGAGAATAATTCTACCCACCGGATTTACCCTTACGGACAGCCAGCAGGAACCTCCGATCAGGGATTTTCTGCCCGGCGAGAGAATTCGCTGGTCAGTCCTGGCCCCGGGAGCGGTGACCAGGTTCAGGAATGATACCCTGGCGGTGGATATTTACACCAGGCCGATCGACCTGAATACGGGTAGTCCCGCATTCTCCGGCGGGGAAACCGGTTTGGTGGCAGTGGTAACTGAGAAGGCCGCCTCAATTACCGGGTGCGGCCTGACGGTTACTTCTCCGGAAGGGGCCGTGGACGGATTGCTTTCCACTGGCCAGGAATTTACAGTCAGGGCTGAACTGATGCCATCGGAGAATTCCAGGGCATGCTGGGTTCAGCTTGACCTTCCGGCCGGATACTCCTCCCAGTCAGATCTCTACAGGGAAGCCGGAGATGGAGAGGGGAATATAAAATATCTGTTCTGGAACCTGACAGCCACTGATACGGAGGAGATTTCACCGGTCGATATAGAGTTGACCAGTGGCGGAGAGGATGAAAATTCAGGGGAAGCTTTCAGCGGATGTCCTGCAGCTGTTCCGGTGAGTACTGAAACTGCAGCTCTTCTTAATCTTTCGGCGGCGATAACCGGGCCTGACCAGGCACTGGAGGGCGTTCTCTCTCTGGGACTCCCCTTTACCGTCGGTTCCGAAGTGGAAAACAAAGGGAGTGCGGGCGTCGATACATCAGGAGCAAGGCTGAAGATAGAAGTCCCGGAAGGTTACCTGGTCCTGGGACCTGTCCGGAAACCTTTCTATCCGGGCATCCCGGTTTCATGGAATCTCAGAGCCCCATCAGAGGTAACCAATCCAGGTAATATCTACGTCAGCTTCGCGGACCCCCATCCCCTTGATCTGAACAGCAACCAGTATGCGGGGACAGATACTTCGGAGGTCTCCATCCCGGTAAGAACAGAGGCCGGCAAGATAAGGATGATAAACCTCTCTGCCGATACAATCCCGCCCCGGGTAGTACCACAGGGAGCAAAAGAAGTCCCTATGCTCAGGGTGGGATTTGTCAATGAATCGGCATATACGGTAGGATTGGACAGTATATATTTCAGTATCACGGGAAAGAGTGGAAAACTGATAGATAATCCCTCCAGAGCTGTAGACAGCGTAAGACTGGTAACACCTTCAGGAGTCTTCTCCTCGGCTGCGGGAAGCTCAAATCCGGTTCCGCTGGTGGTAAATCACTCCTTCATGATAGATTCCCTGAGTGCCGACACCGTTCTGGTCAGCATGGATATAGCGGGAGGAGGCATCACCGGGGGGATCAACCTGGAGATTGCCGGGAATGGCGATGTAGTATTCTCCATCCAGGATGGAGCGGTTCCGGTAGGGGTAAGCTGGATAGAGGGCGGAGATATTGCGGGCCATTTCAGGAATAATCCCTTCACCGTGATGAGCGGTGAGTTCGGGGAATATGCCCACAATTATCCCAATCCTTTCATGGCCGGAACGGAGAACACCAGGATAACGTACTTTCTCGAGGAGCCAGCCCCGGTAAAGATAATGATCTATGATTATACCGGTATCCCGGTCTGGTCCAGGGAGATTGGCAGTTCCGGAGCTGGCGGGAGCGGTCCCGCCTGGTTCGAGGTCGAATGGGACGGGCGTAACGGGAAAGGACACCTGGTGAGAAATGGTGTCTATATCTGCAAGATCATGGCGGGGGGAAAGACGGCGGTTTTCAAGATCGCGGTTACGAAGTAGGATAGTATGAGAGATGGAAAACTGATAATACTGCTTCTTACGATTACCGCTCTCGTTGCGGGCGGACCGGCCGTGGCGGAAGAAGGGGCAGGGGGTACCAGATCGGTTTTCCTCCTGGGTGCCGGTGCCAGGAGTATTTCGATGGGAGGAGCATTCTCAGCGGTAGGGGACGACCCGTCAGCTATATACTACAACCCGGCCGCCCTGAGGCTGAACCGATACCGGTCGGTGACAGTCAATCATATTCAGCTTTTCTCAGGATTTACGGACGCAAACTATGATTTCATAGGGATGGTCTATCCAACCCTTTCGGCGGGTGCACTGGGGATAGGGGTTATGACTACCGGTACCGGAGGTATCAGGGAGTTCAACCGATACAGCGTTGAGACCGGGGAGATATCTTACCGGGAAAGCCAGGGTATTCTGGGATACGCTTTTCACCTGCCCTTTGAATACCTGGGAAGATTTACCGCCGGAGCGTCTATTAAGTTTCTTAATCAGAGGATCGGTGATTATTCCGATAACGGGGCGGGGATGGACCTTGGTCTTATTTACCGCCAGCAGTACCTGGAGGGGCTGGTACTGGGATGCAACCTGCAGGACCTGATAGGAGCGGAGACGAAACTGAGAAACAGGATAGACAGGCTGGACAGGACCCTGATGCTGGGAGCAGGTTATACCGGTGACCTGGGAAGATCGGTATCATTTACTGCCTCTGCTCAGGTTGATATCCCGGAAAGGGCTGACCGGGACCTCAGATTCGGCCTGGAATGCAGGATAAGAAATATAATAATGATAAGGCTCGGATATGATTCGGAGCAGCTGACGGCGGGAATAGGTTTTTCCTGGTCTGACTACTCCGCCGATTATGGCTATTTCAGCCGCGAGGAGGCGGGCAGCTCCCATCCGGTATCAGTATCTATGCGATTTGGCAAATCTATTGATGAGAGAAGAACGATACTGAACATGGAAAGAAGAAGGGAAGAGGAGGCCTACTTCCGCCAGGTGGTTACCGACAGGGCCAGCCAGAACATGGCTGAGGCAGATTCACTGATGGAGGCCGGAGAGCTGGAAGAGGCTTACGATAAGCTTAAGCTGGTTCTGGAGTACGATCCATCCAATCAGGAAGCTGCCGCGGAGATAACGTCGCTGGAGGAGAGGATTCTGCAGAATCAGCAGAGCAGAATGAGGTCCGCGGAGAAACAGGCCCTGATCGATTACCACCTCAAGGCAGGGCTGAAGTTCTACAGAAACAACGAGTATGTACAATCCAGGGAGGAATGGGAATCGCTCCTTGAGCTCGATCCGGATAACCGGCAGGCCAGAAATTATCTGGACAAGATAAGGGATAAACTGGATGAGAGGATAGCTGATTACAGGGCCAAGGCCAGAGTTTACGAATCGGACGGTATGCTGGCGGAGGCCCTGGATATGTGGAATATGATCAAGGTTCTGGATCCTCAAAGCGAAGAGGCAGAGAAGGAATACAGGAGAATAAAGGGGAATCTCCGGGAACTCAGCGAAGACTTCGAGGATACCAGGAAGCAGCTCCGGGTCATAGATTTATTCAACAGGGCGCTTAACAGCTTTACTGCCGGTAATTACTCAGAAACGGTGAACCTGCTGGACAGGGTGCTGTCCATCGATCCGCAACACAGAGAGGCGGCCAGGCTGATCAAAAGGGCCAGGCGCCGCCTGACCCCGCTGAATGAGCAGGAGAAAAAGAGGATCAGGGATCTCTATGTTGAGGGGATGAAGTCGTTCAACCAGAAGAAATTCAGATCTGCCATTGAACTGTGGGAGAAGATACTGGAGATAGACCCCGATAATGAGAGTGTAAGACAGAATATTGAGGAAGCCAGAAGAAGACTGGAAACAATCGAGCAGCGAGAAGGCGATTAAGTGGTTAAGGACCCGATAAAGAAGAAGCAGCAGTTCGTCCTCAAGATCCAGGCGGATGAGAATAACCTCCATGAAATAAGAGATTTTATTTCAGATATATGCTGGAGAATCGGTTTCAGCCAGAGGGAAACCAACAACACCAAACTGGCCGTGGACGAAGCCTGCACCAATATAATTAAGCACGCCTATGAGGGCAGGGCCGGAGAGGTAGAGGTCAGGGTGGAGGCGGAACCGCGCAGGATCGACATCAACCTGTTCGACCAGGGCAGGTCGTTCGAGTGGTCTGACGTGAAAGACCCCGACCTGGACGAATATGTCAAGATGGGAAAGAAGGGAGGGCTGGGGATATACCTGATGAACCAGCTCATGGACGAGCTTGATTACACCGCGTCCCCTTCCGGCAACAAGCTTCACATGTCAAAGATCGCTTCGGAAGAGATGGAAGAGAGAAAACCCCTGTTCGTATCCATCAAACCGAAATGGACCCAGACTCTCAGATTTAAGTTCTTCATGAGGGCTACGGCGGGGCTCTTCATGCTGATGCTTCTTATATGGATATTCCAGTACATCAACCAGAGCAATGAGATAGAAAGCAGCAGGAGCAAAGAATGGATGAGGATCAGAAATATAGCCTATACGCTGGAAGACCGGAGCGAAAACGCCCTGGTAAGAAACGATCCATACCACCCGGAATACCGCAAGGTGGGAGAGTATATCCATGAGACATCCGTGAACAATCCTGAGATTGCCTATATGCGAGTTATCAACAGAGAGGGGACTATAGTTTCATCCAGTAATGTAAATGAATTCGAAGAGGATTATATCCCGCCGGAAGGTGGGGTTGAAGTTAACACCGCCGGGAGCTGGATCTACAGGGAATCGGAGGGAGTGCCTGTCAGGGAATTACACCTTCCGGTGCTGCTGTCCGAGAAGGATTCGGGTAAAACTGTAAATATGGGCAGAGTGGTTGTCGGTGTTTCGGTTGAACGCCTGGCCGGGGGTATCGAGGATAACAGGCTCAGAACAGGTCTGATAATGATTGGAGTGTTCTTCATTGGAGTTGGCCTCATATACCTTCTGATATCGATTTTTGTCAAACCGATACAGACTCTCACAGACGGGGTAAGAGCAATAGGAGAGGGATCTCTTCATGATGAACTGGAGGTCAGCGGGCCGGAGGAGATCGGTGCCATAGCAAGAGCGTTCAACGAGATCTCCGCGAAGTTCAGGAAAGCCCAGGAGAATATCGTTGAGCAGGAAAGAATTTACAAGGAGATGCAGGTAGCCCAGGAAATCCAGCACTCCCTGCTCCCCCGTCAGGTACCTGAAGTAAGCGGTTACGATATTGCCAGTTATTACAAGGCGGCCAAGGAAGTGGGGGGAGATTATTATGACTTCATGAATGTGGATAACGATACCCTGGGAGTGGTTGTGGCTGACGTTTCAGGAAAGGGAGTTCCCGGCTCGCTGGTGATGACCATGATCAGGACCGCCATGAGGATGGAGGCGAGGGGCAACCATTCAGCCGCCGATGTGATGTCCCGGATGAATGAATTCGTGATGGATGACATGAAGAAAGGTATGTTCGTAACTGTCTTTTATGTGATTCTTGATTCCAGGAACAGGGTGATAAGCTATTCCAGTGCCGGTCATAACCCCATGATACTGTTCAGGGCTGAAACCAGGGAAACATATTTCCTCAATCCCAGGGGTTTCCCCGTGGGGATAAACCTGCCCGACGACAGATTGTTCAAGAAGTCGATAGATGTGGAGAAGATTAAGCTAAAGAAAGATGATATGTTGATCATCTATACCGACGGTGTCACCGAAGCGATGAATGAGAGTAGAGAGCAGTATGGCGAGGAGAGGCTGCTGAGTCTTATAAGGGAAAACGGCACCAAGCCGCCCCAGGAGTTCATAGACGCCCTTAATGAGGATATAAGCAGATTCACCGGGAACGAGCCGCAGAACGATGATATCACCGTGGTATCGATCAAGGAAAAATATATGGCCGATGATGTTCTCTCCAGTCTCAGAAAGAAACTCATTGACCTGGTAAGGATAGATGGCCTGACCGTAACGGAGGCCTGCAGGAAGATGAATGTCTCACCTTCGACATACTACCGCTACAAGAAGCGGCTTGAGCTGATGGGCGAGCGGGGCCTGAAGAACAAATCGCTAAGGAGCGAGCATGATATCCGGCGGCTGAGTAATGAGCAGAGAAAGAACCTTCTGGAAATAATCGAGGATAATCCTCGATACGGGCCTAAAAGAATCTCGGACCGGATCAATGAGAACAGGGGCGACGGAGATTATGTGAGCCCCTCGCTGATATATGAAGAGCTTAAGAGGATGCGGCTTAATACCTTCGAAAAAAGGCTGGAGTACCTTCGGAGAAATAACATGATCTCCAGGGAGCAGTTCGAAGAGATCAGGAGTGGTGGCACACTGCCTCTGGAACATGCCGCACCCACCGAAGAGGTTGACCAGGTGGATCTCTCCGCGGGGGAAGAGGAGCGGGGGGAGAAGATGGCCGAGGAGAGGCCTCCCGTGGATGAGGAGGAAGAAGCTCTTCCAGCCGGCCGGGAAGAGGAAGAAGAGGAGGAGTATTCCATCGTAACGATAGAAGAGAGCAGCTATTCAGACGACATAATCCTTCTCAAGGTATCCGGGCACCTCGATTCCTCCTCCACCGCCAGACTCGAGGAAGCCCTCCGGAAACTTCACCGGGAGGACGGCGCCAGGAATCTGATCGTGGACCTGGAGGATGTTTCCTATATCAGCAGTGGAGGCTGGGGGCTGTTCGTGGGAAGGGTCAAGAGCCTCAGAGAAAAGAAGGCTGATGTGGTTCTGGTAGGTATGAATCCGGAAGTATACGATGTGTTCGAACTCCTGGGATTCCAGGATATACTGATGCAGTATCAGACCCTGGAGGAGGCGTCAGATTATCTTTCGATACCATTCTCCAGGAGAGAAAAGAAGTTCAAGAAAGAGCCTTCCAGGAAGAAGCAGCCCGGCAAGAAGGTTTCCGATAGAGAAAGGGCCGCCCAGGGGATAGAGTCGCCACTCAAGATCAGTGTCGGTTCGGTGGGAGAGCAGGGAGAGATCAGGATTCTGGAATTGGAGGGTATAGTTGACACGGTGAGCTGCGCGGATATGAGGGATATTCTGGAGGGTCTGATAGAGCAGGGGATTCTCAGAATAATTGTAGATATGTCCAGGATCGAGTATGTCAGCAGCGCGGGGTGGGGAGTATTCGCCGGGGTCATCGAAGAGCTCAGGAACAGGGGCGGCGATATTAAGATCTTCGGGATGGATGTGGAAGTCTACAGGATATTCAAGCTTCTTGAGTTCGACAAGGTTCTGAGTTCATTTAACATAATGGCTGAAGCGCTTCAGGATTTCGACACGTTCGAGGGTGAGGCGGCGGTGCAGACAGCAGAGCCGGCAGTTGATAAGAAACAGGAACTCGAGGATATAAGCTTCGAATATGAGGTAAGGAACCTGGATGGCAGCGGCGCGGTAATATCGCCGGAAGGCGCAATAGACGCATCCACTACCGACAGGTTCGATCTGGTGATTGAGGAAACAGCCGCAGATGATATAGCTTTTCTGATAATTGACCTGTCCGGTGTGGTGTATGTGAGCAGCGGTGGATGGGGAGTCATGGCAAAGTATGCCAATCAGCTTTCCTGCGAAGGTATTGAGCTGGTCCTGTCAGGAATGAGTCAGGCCCTGGTAAAGATATACAGGGACCTGGGATTCGAACCACTGATAGGCAATTTTGTCGATATGGATAAGGCGGTGGAATATTTCGAAAAGGGCAGCAGTGGGAAGGCTGAACCGGAAGAGGCGGATGTCGAGGATGAGGCTGAGAAGGGCAGTGGTGAGGAAGCAGGGGAGAAGGAAGGGGTCAGCAGATTTGAAAAGGAGGAGGGGGACGACAGAATCGGTCTTTCTTCCGGAATTACGGGAGAGGGGAAACTGGAGGATGTATCGGCCAGGGGTACAGCCGAAGAGGATTCGGAGGGCTGGACCGGCAAGGCTGGTGATGATGCCCAGCCGGGAGAGCTGAATCTGGAAAGGGACAAAGTCGATTCTCTGGAGGATAAGGACAGTAAGATAAGGGATATCGGGTGGGAGGATTATGGCAGGAAACTGCTGCGCAGGAACAGAAACGACAGGAATAAAGGCGGAAAGTGATGAAGAAATACGCGGTAATGACTATGAAGGGGGGGACAGGCAAGACCACTACCGCGGTGAATCTTTCTCACGGATTATCCCTGAGCGGGAAGAAGGTGCTCCTGATAGACTGTGACCCGCAGAGAAACGCCTCGATAACGTTCGGAAAGAAGAGCGGAAAAGGGCTCTCCAGCCTGCTGAGGGGAAAAGAGGTTGATATACTTGAAGTGCGAAAGAATCTTTTCCTGATAGATTCAGGGGGACGCGAC
>WJIX01000270.1 GCA_014730075.1 bacterium
CCCTCGCGAAGAGCCCATTGGGGCCGTTCATGAAATCTTCGATCGGTATATCGAGGCTGAACCAATCCCCCGTTATAAGAGCTGGTGTGGATGAAGAATCAAAGGTGAGCTGCCTTTCACTGTCAGGGGCTCCGAGGTAAGCTCCGTCCTCACCGAAATCAACCAGTTTGATCTTGAAGGCTGTTACACCATCGGGCACCCATATATCGATGTGAAAGTATTCCATATCTGTTGCATCGATAAGATCTCCTGTGAACTCTACTCCGGCGTATAGAAGGTTGGTATAGGCTTTTATATCATCTCCGCTCAGCTTGAAATCACTCACATCCGCCATATCCCAGACGGCAGACCAGGTATCCACTGTAATATCGTCATATGAGTTGCTGAATATTGATATAACGTTCGAGTCGTTTTCAGCCGGCGTTGGCGCCGGAACCTGGGGAGCGTCAAAGACATTGAGTGTCAGTGTTCCGGTAACGTCGATCTCGCCGAGCTTTGCCGTGATTGAGGCTGTCCCCGGACCCACTATGTCGATATCCTCTCCATCGCCTACCGCTATGGAATCAGCCGAAGAAATGAAGCTGAAATACCCCGGCATATGCTCTATCACCTGGTCTGATCCGTTTACGCTGAAGGTGGTGTAGGTGCCGGTTACATCTATTTCGCCGCCAACGAAAGAGCTGTATGCCTGGCTGGTCATTTCCGGCCTGGGGTTGGTAATTACACCATCTTCGAGGTCCTCGAACTTAATTTCATCCACCCATATATCGTGCCCTTCCAATCCCTCGGCTGCCTCGGCGAAAAAGAAAAGTCCGCCTTCGGCATCGAGTTTGCCGGGCAGCGGAATCGGGATGATATATTTACTCCAGTTGGTATCCATTTCGATATCATGCCATTCAGCAGTGTATTTGGAGGTGCCGGTATTATCGTTACCCAGTCCCGCAACATCCAATTCAATCGATTTGCTGGCTTTTGCCCAGAAGGTAAGCGCGTCATACCCTGTGAGATTTCTCAGCTCATTGGTTGTAAAAGCACCTCCCGCGTAGCTCCCCGCGTCAGGTACAACTATCCTGATCGATGCACTACCTTCATACCGGGTAGCATTATCTATGGAGATGGCGTTGAAATCTGAACCGGCGAAAGCCTGGTAATCGACACTGGAGCCGAAATCATCGTCGAATACCACCGGGTCAGTGGTAAAAGGGGCGGGCTCCAACCCTGTTGTATCGTCCGAACAGCCCGAGTATGCCGCAATAATAAATACAGAACATATCGATATTCTCACTATCGTGGATAAATTCATTCTTGCCTCCGATCTGAATGAAATGGCAGATTAGTAGGTGTTGTTCTCATTTAAATAATCGGAAGAAAGGCCTGAATTGTCAATAGGATAATTCCCGTTCTGCTGAGACTGAATCCGGCTGTTATTAATATCAGGGGACATCTCTTCCGGTTGAGGCTGACCATATCCTGAACCATTCCGTGCGGCTGAGCTTGAGATCAATGGCAGTGACCGCTCTATCCACTCTGTCGGGATTGCCAGTACCTATGAGAGGAATGATCCGGGATGGGTGCATGAGGACCCAGGCGAGGGCGATGATATCGATCGATCGGAGGTTTCTCTCGATCCTGATCTCCTCCAGAGTTTTCCGGATCCGCGAGATTCTATCGTTCCGGCCGGTAAAGAGTTCTCCGCCGGCGAGGGGACTCCAGGCCATCGGGCTGCACCGGTACCTTACGCAGGTATCTATCGTTCCGTCCAGGAAAGGGCTCAGCTCCAGCACGGAGCATTCAATCTGGTTGGTTACAAGGTTGAAATCGAGCCTCTCGGCAAGATATTCAAACTGCCTGGGGGTGAAGTTCGAGACCCCGAAATGAAGCACCTTTCCCGATCTTTTCAGCGAACTGAATGTATCGGCAATCCCTTCTACATCCATTATCGGGTCCGGCCTGTGTATCAGCAGAATATCTATGTAATCGGTCCTGAGCTTTCTCAAGGATTTCTCTACGGATTCGGTGATGTGTTCCGGTGAAGTATCGTAGTGCTTTATGGAATTGCCGCATGAAGGGGGGAGTACTATTCCACATTTGGTGATTATTTGCATCCTGTCGCGGATCGAAGGTGATAGGGCCAGCGCCTCGCCAAAAAGCTCCTCGCAGCTGTAATTGCCGTAGATATCTGCCTGATCAAATGTAGTAATACCGTTTTGAATAGATCTCTCAACCAGTTCGAGAATCCCCCGCGCGTCAGCGTTCCAGCCGCTGAGGCGCATCATACCATGAGCAATCCTTGAAACGGTGGGGCCTTCTTCTGTCAGACTGATATCCATGATTTCCTTGCCTGTCCGATTAATTACCAGGTATTATATTATTATATCAGCATCGGTAAGGCAACTAATCTTGCTAATGTATGCCGTTCTATAAGTTCAGGAGAGAGATTGAGATAAAATGAGAGCGAAATGCGGTGATAACACCTGGCGCAATCCGGAACCCGCAGGAGGTTTTACACGAATTGGAGGGGAAACTTATTACAGGATATCCTCTTTTGACCACCTGCCGCCTTTCTTCATGAACATCCCCAGCGACACTGACCTCTGGATGTTCATAACCTCCACCGGCGGGTTGACTGCTGGGAGGGTGGATCCCGATGGGGCTCTCTTTGAGTACCAGACCGTTGATAAGCTGTACCACGCCCATTCCCACACAGGCCCGGTAACCGTTATCTGTGTAAATCGGCCGGAAAGCCCCAGGCTGCTATGGGAGCCCTTCGCCGGTATGCCGGAAGCCCGGTTCTCTGTTGAAAGAAACCTTTATAAGTGTGTGGCGGGGAACCGCCTGATATTCGAGGAGATAAATCATCACCTGGGATTGGAATTCAGTTACAGGTGGTCAGCCTGTGATCAGTTCGGACATATACGAACCGCCTCCCTTAAAAACTCCAGCGGGAGCAGATTGAAACTGAATATACTGGACGGATTGAGGAACATTCTCCCCTTCGGGGCTCCGCTCGCGCTCTATCAGCAATCGAGCAGCCTGGTGAATGCCTACAAACGAACTGACCTGGAGACTGATTCGGGGATCGCAGTTTTCTCTCTGACTTCGAAGATAATTGACAGGGCCGAAGCGGCCGAGGAGCTCAGGGCCAACCTGGCATTCTGCTCCAGGCCGGAAGAGTTCTCGGTGCACCTCTCCCCGGATACCGTCAGGCTGTTCAGGGGGGGAAGAGTGCTCCCGGAAGATGAGGTGCTGACCGGAAGGCCGGGGAGCTACCTGCTGAATTCAACGATCAGCCTTGAACCGGGAGAGAGCTGCAGGTGGCATATAGCTGCTGATTCGGGGAAGAGCCAGCTGGAGGTGGCTCAGTTGAGGTCGGTTATCACCGGTGAGGATAATCTGGACAGCAGGATAGAAGGGGCGCTTAACAGGGCAGGGGAGAACCTGGTCAGACTGGTGGGAAGCGCGG
>WJIX01000271.1 GCA_014730075.1 bacterium
ACATTACCCATTCCCCCCGCCGGGAGTATATCCAGTTTTACCGAAAAGAGGAGTATCGCCATCAGGCCGAACCAGAATACCGGTATCGAAATACCGGCCACCGATACCATGGAGAAGATCTGGTCGAGCAACCCTCCCCTGTTAAGAGCTGAGAGGATACCTATCAGAAGCCCCGCTGCCAGGGCTATGATAAAGGCGGTGCCCATCAGCTGAAGGGTGGCGGGCAACCGCTCCAGGATCATGGTGGCTACCGGCCTCCCGGTTATATAGCTTGTCCCGAAGTCCAGTTCAATAAAGGTTGATTTGAACCAGCGCAGGTACTGGACCGGGAGGGGATCGTCCAGTCCCATATTATCTTTTATCCTCCGGATGTCCCGGTCCGATATCCTGGGGTTCCCGGTCATAAGCCCAGCGGGCCCGCCAGGCGCCAGGTGCAGCAGCGTGAATGTTATCAGTGATATAGCTATCACCAGGGGGATTATTCTCAGAACCCTGTATGCCATGAATCTGTACATTGTTATAACGCTATCCGCTCTCCCCTTTCTGGTATCGCCACCTCCGGGCCGGTTATCTTATTCTTTAATTTCCCCGCCTGCCCGTATTCGCCATGGATCAGGAAAACCTTTTTTACTCCCTCAACCGCACCGAGCCATTCAAGAAGGCCATTCTGGTCGGCATGGCCGGAGAAACAGCTGAATGATCTTATCTCCAGGGCGGGGCTGATCCATTTCCTGTGGTACCTGCCTTTTTCGCTGTAGCGGACCAATACCGGGTCCTCCCCGTTCTGAAGCCTTCTTCCAAGAGAGCGGGGAGGCTGCCAGCCCACCAGGCATAGAAGGTTTCTGCTGTCCGCGAAGATCCTCATCAGGTGCCGGGGAGAGTTGGCGTGCTGGAGGTTTCCGCTGGATGAGATGAAAACTGCGGGGCTGTGTTTTCTCTTATGGACAGGCAGGGATGACCTGGACCTGACCTCCCGCAGTGCTGATGTCTCCAGGTATCCCCCCTCTGAGGCAGTTCGATCGAAAGACGAGATGTTCTTTCTGTATATATCACTTATCCGCCGCGCGGTGGGACTGTCTGAATAAAAAATCGTCCCGGAGGGAATTAACCCTTTCCGCCTGTATATCTCCAGAACCGATATGATCTCCTGGGTTCTTCCCAGGGTGAAGGCGGGGATCAGTACATCCCCACCCCTTCTGAGAGCTGCGGCCACGGAGGAGGCGAACCTCTCGCGGCCCTCCCGCGGATCTTCTTCTCTTACCCTTCCCCCATAGGTCGATTCCATTACCACATAATCGGCGCGCGGGCAGATTTCCGGAGGGGGAAGCAGAACGGAGTTGCCCGCGCCCAGGTCGCCGGAGAAGAGGACCCTGGTGGTATCCTCTTCTCCGCGTAGCAGCACCTCTACAGAAGCGGCTCCCAGGAGGTGCTCGGCCCTCAGGAACCTGAATGATATATTATTGATTTTTATATACTCATTAAACTCCACACCGGTTATGCTGCTTATCGCTATGTCATATATCTGCCTGGGGACCCTTTCCTTCTTGAACGACCTGGCCATACCGAGCATTACAGGCACCAGCTGGTCGGTGGGAGAGGCGCAATAGACCCTGCCGCTGAAGCCTGCCTGGAAGAGCTCAGGTATCAGCCCGCAGTGGTCGCTGTGGGCGTGAGTCAGGATCATAAAATCTATACCTTCCGGCTCCGGGGGAAGTATATCCAGTCCTGCATCGGACATCGCCCCGCAGTCGACCAGTAGGGAGGTGCTGTCATCAACCTCCAGCATGTAGCAGGAACCGCCCACTTCCCGGGCCCCTCCGCAGAAACGAAGAGCCGGGTATGTACTGCCGTAGAGCGAGTCGGGGATCAGCCGGAATAGAATAAGCAGGAATATTATCGCCGCGGTAATCAGGACCGTATTTATTCGCCTGTTCATCACAATTTCTATTTTCTCAGCCGCCACTGCGCCGCATTCCAGGTATCCTGCGACTGGGTGGGGTTGGGCCGGTAGTTGAGGAGGTTCTTCGGCATGGCATCCACCAGGGTAATCCAGAGCAGGGGAACCACCGGCATCTCCTCAGCCAGTATCTTCATGATCCTGTTATACAGTATTTTTCTCTCCTCGAACGATACCGACGCGCTTCCGGCGGCCAGCAGTTCGGTCAGCTCCGGGTTCCGGTAGTGGGAGTAGTTCTGCCCCTCCGGGGGTATGAAACTCTCTGAATAGCTGGTCTCCTTGGTGGAAGGATCAGGGGGAGCCATAAAAGCGTACAGAGCCATTTCGTAGCTGCCCCTTGTCAGTACACCCCTGTCGTCGTAACCGGCAAAGAGAACCGAGGGGTGATAGTTCTTTATCCTGATATCGAAACCGACCCTGCCCAACTGCTCCACCAGGACCACTTCGGTCCTCTCCCGGTTACTCCTTCCGGTGGTGGTGGAGAGCGAGAGAGTCAGCTTTCTCCCATTTTTCTCCCGTATTCCGTCTCCGTTTCGATCCAGCCAGCCCGCCGCAGTGAGAAGTGATTCAGCACGGGCTGGATTGTACATATTCATCTTCTTTCCGATATCGGTATGGTAGGGGGAAGCGGGATGTTCGTCTCCGTAGGCCGGTATCCAGAGATTACCGTATATCTTCTCTGATATAATCTTGCGGTCTATCGACGCCGAAATGGCCCTTCGGACCCGGGCATCATCCAGGGGGAAGCGCGAGCAGTTCAGGTCCAGGTGTTCCAGGAAGAGGGCCGGGGTCCGGTACTGCCGTATGCCCTCTATCCTGCTGATTAGATCCAGCATTCCCGAGGGGACGTTGTCCGCTCCCATTATCCCCCCGCTCTCCAGCTGAAAGAGCAATGCATTATCATCCAGTATGAACCTGACGATGATCCTGTCAAGGTAAGGCCCATCCCTGTAGTAGCTTTCATTGGCAACCAATACCATGTGTGATCCGTGCTCCCACTCCTGAAGGATAAAAGGCCCGCTCCCAACCGGTTTCTGATGATAGGGAGCGTTCATGAAACCGCTCCCGGCGTAACCGGCCAGCAGGTGTTCCGGAAGGACCGACTCGTCATAGAAACAGTCGCCGGCGAAGTTGGCGTAAACTCTTTTGAGCCTGAATATTACGGTATGCTCATCAGGTGTCTCCACGCTCTCTATAACGTCCCAGCCCTGTCTGGTCCCCACGTTGACATCAGGATTCTTCATCAGATTGACTGTAAATTTAACATCCGAAGCGGTAACCGGCTTTCCGTCGTGCCAGAGGGCGTCCTCCCTGAGATGGTAGGTGTAGGTTAGATAATCGGAGGAAATACCTCCATTTTCCACGTTTGGAACCTCCCTGATAAGGTCCGGGATCAGCTCCATCCGGTCGTTGTGCTTTACGAATTTGCTGAAGATAAAATTGCATACATAAATACTTGATACCATGCTACTTACAGCTTCGTTCAGTATCTCCGGCTCCTGCTGGATACCGAGCACCAGGGTGCCCATCTCATCCTCCCGCCCCCCTTTCTCGGAGCCGGAACAGCCGGAAAGGACTGTAAGCCCGGCAAGTATGAACAATAAAAGCCGCCTGTGATATCTCATCATACCCCCGCCTGGTCTGTCAGAAATTATACTATTCCATTAGCAATCAAGCATTTACCGTGCCAGAACTTAAGTCCCTGTTTAAGTGGCAGCAATACCTAGATGTAGGAATGGAGACCGCCCAGGACCAGGGTCCCCAGGAAAGAGAGGATTATGATCACGAACCCGACCACAGCCATTATCGCCAGTGTGGAACCCTGCCACTTCCCCCTCCTCTGCTGGTGCAGCAGAAGAGTGTAGAAGAGCCAGACCACCAGGGCGCCGGTCTCCTTGGGATCCCAGCTCCAGAACCTTCCCCAGGCTTTCCAGGCCCACAGCGCCCCGGCAAATAGGGCTCCCACGGTGAAGAGAGGATAACCTATCCGGATCGATTTGATTATAAGGCCTTCCACCCTGTCCGCTTCGGGGAACCCGCCTCCGGTCCTGGCCCTTCTGACCAGGTAATATCCGCCACCTCCAGCCGCTATCAGGAAAGCGCACTCGGAGGCCGCTGCCAGTATGATATGGATATAGAACCAGTAGCTCTGAAGGGCTGGCATCAGGTGCTTTGATATCTCCTTGGGAAGAAAGGCGGAAATAACGAAGATGATTACTATGACCGGCGATACCGCCGCTCCGGCAATGGAGATATCAAACTTCGCCATCAGGGCGGCGAAGGAGGCTGCTATAAGCCAGGATAGTATCAACGAGTAGCCGAACATATTCCCGATCGGCATGTGAGAGGAGTAATACCATCGGAACCCGATCCCCGCGGTATGTGCCAGCAGGGCCACCGAAAATGCTAACAGTGCGGCCCTCTCGACCATACTGCCGCGGGTGGCGGCGAATACAACGAAGAGCGGGAAGGCCGCCAGGTATCCCCAGAAGGCGATCCAGAATAATGTAATGTCAATTCCAGTTTCCATCAATCCCGCCTTCCCGGTAAGCTGCAAGCAAATCATGTAGTTCGTCCTCAATCGATTTCTGCATCCCCCGCGCACCTGTCTTAAGGTACTGACCCTTTATCAGCATCCCGGCGCTGTCCAGCTTTCCCCTGAGGACGTTATACCGGTAGCCGAACAGCAGCAGAAGCCCCAGAACAGATAATCCTATCCCCGCCACTACCACCGGGGCATGGGGTGACCTGCTGATTTCCAGGCCGGTATAGAAGACCGGTTCGATGTAGGTCAGATTGAACTCCGCCGGAAGATCAAGAGTGGAGTGCATGGGATAACTGGCAGGGAACACCCACCCCTGTTCGGTCCCGAAC
>WJIX01000272.1 GCA_014730075.1 bacterium
CTTCCCTTCACCCGTCAGGCCAAAACGGGCCGCCAGGTCATCCCTGCCAGCAGCCCCCGAACTTCGCAGGGGAGCCAGCAGTACCTTCCTGGAATTCTTGACCGCCTTCTCCGGAAAAGCTCCCAGGTCTTTTCTCTCCATGCAGCCGAAGATAATTATATTATACTTCGGCTCCGATATCGCTCTAAGAGTGGCCATCGCTCCGAGCAGGGACTGCTCATTATGCGAAACATCCATAATTATCCTCGGCCTGCCACTGAGGACCTGAAACCTGCCCGGCAGAAAAGCCCTCCTGATACCTTCAGGTATGAAATCAGTATAACCGGTCCCGAAGATATCCGAAAGAGTTTCAACCGCTTTCACGGCGGTGGACAGATTCCTGAGCTGATGCTCTCCAATAATTCCCGACCCGACAGTACCGTAATCATAACTGTCAGTCCTTAAACTGAAAAGCATCTTTTCCGCGGCAAGATCCTTTAATACCGCTTCCACCTTATCGGAGGCATTAATCATTGGAGCCCCGGTACTGCGGCAGTGATCCAGAGCTATCGCTGAAAGCCGGCTGCACTGCAGATTGACCACCACCGGAACCCCCTCTCTGACCACACCCAGTTTCTCAGCCAGGATCTTTTCCCTGGTATCTCCAAGGTGCCGGGTATGATCGATCGATATCCCGGTAATAACCGACAGGACGGAGTTCACCAGGCGGGTTGCATCCAGCCTGCCACCCAGGCCGACTTCAAAAATAGCTATGTCCACTTTATTATCAAGAAAATACCGGACTGCCGCGGCAGTTATCCCCTCAAAGAAGGTAAAGGGATAATCGGCATGAATCTTCCTCAGCTCTCCAAGGTAATTGTCTAGGACCTGAGAAGCTATCTCCCTGCCATCTATCTGGACTCTCTCATTTATCCTGAATAGATGGGGTGAAAAGAATGTTCCCGTTTTCAGGCCTGCAGTCCTGAGGATAGATGATATAAATGCTGAGACCGACCCTTTTCCGTTGGTGCCGGCAACCAGAAGGGCCGGGAACTTCTCCTGGGGGTTGCCGAAATGATCGAGGACAGCCGTGATGTTCTCAAGGCCCAGTTTCATGCTGGCAGGCCTGAGGGAATAGAGAAACTCAATATTTGAAAAGGGGGCGCCCTTACCAGATGAGCGAGAGTGATTTGCTGCTATCATTCACGTTCTCTTCCTTATCGCTGCCGGTTTTTCCCCTGATGAAACTCTCGATAATAAATCCGGTGGTCCGCTTCATTTCTCCCCTGGATACAATCATGTCAATCATGCCATGTTCCAGAAGAAACTCTTAACGCTGAAAACCCTCGGGAAGCTCTTCCCCGACTGTTTCCTTTATGACCCGGGGGCCGGCGAACCCGATCAGTGCCCTCGGCTCGGCGATAATAATATCACCCTGGAATGCAAAAGATGCGGCAACACCGCCGGTTGTAGGATTGGTAAGAATTGAAATAAAGGGAAGCTTTGATTTCTCCAGCAGGTTCACCGCCGCGGAAGTCTTGGCCATCTGCATCAGCGAAAGGATCGATTCCTGCATCCTGGCCCCTCCAGAAGCAGAAACCATCAGAAACGGTATTCTCTGCTCTATGGCTTTCCTTGCAATTCTGGCAATCTTCTCTCCAACCACCGACCCCATACTTCCGCCCAGAAAGGAAAAATCCATTATTGCCAGGGCTACCCTGTTACCATCCAATTCCGCGGTTCCGGTCAGTACCGCCGATTTGCGGCTGGTCTTTTTCTGGGCATTCTTTATCCTGCCGGGGTATTTTTTGCTGTCCTTGAATTTAAGCGGGTCGGAAGAGCTCAGATCGGGGTCCGATTCCTCGAAACTGCCCCGGTCGAACAGAATCTCCAGATATCTGTCCGGTGATATGCGGAAGTGGTTGCCGCAGTTGGAGCATACCGAAAGATTCTTCTGAAGGTTCTCACTGTAGACGATCTCACCACAGGAAGGGCACTTTTTCCATAACCCCTCCGGGATGCTCTTCCTCCTCCAGGTCCTGATACCTTTCCTAGCCCTTTTCAACCAGTTCATACCATCCCTCTAATCAGTATAATAAGGGGTTAAAAAATCCCCTGGCCCTGTCTAACCGGAACAATTCCCATGCGGCCGGGTGCATCATCTCGGCAGTCCTGCTTCCTAATGGTAATTTAACATCAGGGCGGCACCTCTAACAAACCTTTTTTATATTTTTATCACCGACCCTAGCGGGAAACCTCTTCCGGACCCTAACTCATATGGCCTATCAGGCCGGCCAGAGCTGACCTGGCTGCCCTGCACCTGTCTATCACTCCCCGGTGACCTGATCCGTCGGAAGATATATTGGGTGTGTAATTCGTAAGACAGCTGATAACTGCCACTTCCATACCGAACTCCCCTGCTGCTTCCAGCTCCGGGTACACCGACATGGTTACCGCATCCGCTCCGATAACCCTACCCGCCCTTGCTTCAGCGGGGGTTTCGTAGCAGGGGCCGGAATTCCAGAGCAGCACACCGGGAAACAGATTCATCCCCGCCCTGGCGGCAGAGCGAACTACCAGGTCTCGAAAACCGGCCGAAATATAATTCCCCCTTCCAAAGCGGTAACCGCACTCCCGGCCGCCCTGCCAGGCGCGCCTTCTGAAGGGGAAGGATGCCACGGAAGCCGGAGCCAGCCAGCTTCCCAGTGGAATATCAGGCCGGAGGCATCCGGCCGCGTTAGTTATCAGGACTCTTCTGCACCCCAGCCGGGCTGCCGCCCTTACTGTCCCGCCGGCCCTGTAAAAACCAATCCCCTCGTAAAGGTGGGCTCTGCCCATGAACAGGATTATCCCGGAACCTTCCCCCCTCCCGAAGAGTGCAACAGTGCCAGGGTGGCCCTCCACTGTGGGAACCGAGAGATCTTCCAACTCTTCATATCCTGCTATTCTCTCCAGTGGGAAGGATCCTCCTTCAAGGGAAAGGCCGGATCCCAGTATAACAGCTGTATCAGCTTTGATATCCCCTGCGCTCCCTATCAATACTTCACCTCAAATCAGGGAAAGCTCAAGAAGGAGTGCGTCCTCCCCATTCTCCTGATAGTACCCTTCTATTATGCCCCTTATCCTGAATCCCTTCCCCACGTAGAAATCCCTGGCCTTTAAATTGCTCGCTCTAACCTCCAGGTAGAGACGGACGCATTCTCTCTCTCTGGACCGTCTTATTATCTCATCCACCAGCTTTCCGGCTACCCCGCGCCTCCTGTACTCCGAAGAAACCGCTATATTGAGAATATGTGAATCTTCACCTTCAAACCAGACCACCGAATATCCCGTCACCGCATTCCCACTGTGGGCTACCAGTACGGCTGCAATGCTTCTGAGCTGGAGCTGATTCATGAACATCCGCTCCGACCAGGGAAACTCGAAACTGGAGGCTTCGATATCCAGAATATCCTGGATATCTCCGGGAACTGCATCCCGTACCTTTATCTCCATACTGGTCACCCTCTCTTATCCATCAGTTTAACTGAAGGCCTGGCATCAGGGGGCCTGATATAGAGAGGCTCCAGCCCCGCCAGCTGTTCGAAATCGACCGGCCTGCTTCCGTCAGTGAGAGCTGCCATCAGTGACGCTGAAGGGTAGGTCCTGTTTATATCCGCGAATATGATACCCCGGCTACTGAATATTTCCCTGTAACGGCAGGCCCCGGTACCGCATGCAATCACTTTTCTGCTGCCGCACCGGCTGGAAACAATACCACTTATCTCTGCCGGTTTGACCGCGCCCGGAGCCACGATCTCTTCCGGCATTCCTGAGCCGGTACTGTACAGTGCGAAATATACCTCATTCCTTCTTGCATCTATAATTGAAGCTACCGGCAGCTGGCAGTATGGGAAAGCGGAAGCCAGAAGTTCCAGGCTGGAGACCGTGTACACCGGCTTCTGACGTACCGAAGCAAAAGCCTTGATGGTGGAGAGGCCGATCCTCAGGCCGGTAAAACTACCCGGTCCTATTACCACGGCAAAGCTCTCAATCTCGCTCAACTCAACCCCGGCCATCCGCAGGGAAGAATCCACCGCGGGAAGAAGGGTGGCAGAATGGGTATCGCTGGCGTCGAAGAATACCCCGGACAGAAGCCCCGAATGATCCGAGACAGCTACGCTGCCCCTCAAGTGCGAACTGTCCAGTGAGATCTGCAGGGACCTATTCTTCATGCCGGGCCTCCTTCAGGGAAGAAATAAAATTCACGGGGGCGGTGAACCTGATATCCCTGATATTATCACTCCTGATATCTATCTCTACCTTTAAATCAAAATCAAAGCTCTCTTCCGGCAGCCTGTCTCCCCATTCCACCAGTACTATATTCCTGCCATCCGCGGCGTCGAAGAGCCCGATATCGTATACTTCACCAAGCTCTTCCAGACGATAGAGATCGAAATGAAAAACCGTTAAATCTCCCCGGTACTCTTCTGCCAGAATAAAACTGGGGCTCAGCACTTCGCTGCTTATACCCAGCCCGGAACATACCCCCTTGATGAAATATGTCTTGCCCGAACCGAGCCCTCCCTGCAGAGAAACTGTGGTACCGGCTGGAATAATAGCACCGAAAACCCTGCCCAGTGACATGGTTTCCCGGGAGGAGCCGGTTACGGTTTTCCATTGGGCGGGCATTCCTCTGAATTCATTTAATCTCTTCATTTTATACAGATCCCCCCTGGCACCATGCTGCCGGAAATGAATTTTCCATCATGCTTTTGGTTCCAGTGTTATGCAGGGAACGATCATCTCCTCCAGGGATATCCCCCCATGCTGGAAGGTGTTTCTGTACTGCCTCTCATACTTGTGGTAATTGGTTGGATATACGAAATAGTAGTTCGATTTAGCGAATATGTAATTCTTGGTGGGGCTCTCAGCCGGAAGCTTTATGCTCCTCGGATTCTCCACCCTGTAGGTGTACTTCCTGTCGCAGCTGATATTTTCACCGAATTTATACCGCAGATTGGTGGATGTCTCCCGGTTGGCCTTTACCATGGTGGCCTTTTTGCAGAGGATCGACCCGTGATCGGTAGTTACGATCACAGTCCCGCCCTGGAGACTGATTCTCTTCAGAATATCGTAGAGTGCCGAATGGATGAACCAGGAACGCATCAGGGAACGGAAGGCGCTCTCATCGGGAGCAATCTCCTGGAGAAGCCTGATATGGCTTCTGCCGTGGGAGAGCATGTCCAGAAAATTAACCACTATCGCGATAAGGTCCAGGGACTTGTAGGAGCCTATCTCATCACTTATCCTGGCTGTGTCCTCATTACTGTATATCTTTATATACTTTGATTTTATCTTATCGAACCCCTTGGCCCTGAGCTGTTCGTTCATCAATTCCATCTCGAAGCGGTTCTTGCCCGAACCGTCATCGTCAGCCCTCTCCAGCCAGTACTGCGGGTACTGCTGCTTTATTCCTATCGGGAAAAGCCCTGAGAATATGGCATTTCTGGAATAGGGAGTTGCCGAGGGAAGGATCGAATAGATCAGGTCCCTGTCTATGGCGTAGTGGTCGGCCAGAAGATCCTCGATCATAAGCCACTGATCGTATCTCATGCAGTCTATAATCAGGAGATAAACCTGTTTGCCCTCAGATAGTGCCGGGAGAGCGAATCTGTCGAACACGTCCTTGGTCATTACCGGACGATTATCTGAGTTCATCCACTCAGAATAGTTTTCTTCCACGAAAGCGGAGAATTTCTCATTGCTTCGCTCCCTCAGGTCACTGTGAATCTGCTCCAGCCCCGTTTTACTCAGGCTGTCCAGCTCCAGGTCCCACCGGCAGAGGTTATGGTGAATCTCCTTCCACTGCTCGGTGGTTAGATCGGCCTCCACCATTTCATCCACTTTCCGGAATTCCTCCAGATACCCCCGGCTGAGGGTATCCTTCTGAATCCTGGAGGATTGCAGTATCTTCTTAGCCGCCAGATATGCCTGCAGGGGATTAATCGGCTTTATAAGGTAGTCGTCTATCTTCAGCCCGATCGCCTGGTCCATAATCCCTTCCTCTTCGTTCTTGGTTATCATGATAACCGGAAGGTTCATATTTATCGCCTTTATCTCCTGCAGGGTCTGTATTCCATCCTTTCCCGGCATATTCTCATCCAGGAAGACCAGGTCGTAATTATTCCTTTTTATCTCCTCTACACCCTCCTCCCCGCTGGAAACTCCCTTTACCCCGTACCCCTTCTCCTCCAGAAATATAATATGCGAACGCAGAAGTTCTATTTCATCGTCAACCCACAGAATAGAATTATTGATGTTCAAAACAGTGCTCCTTCTAATGAACGGGGAATTTCAGCAGAAATGTAGTCCCCCTGCCCAATTCCGAATCAGCCAGGGAAATGGATCCTTTATGAATCTCCTCCACGATTCTCTTGACCAGTGCCAGGCCCAGCCCCCATCCTCTTCTCTTGGTGGTAATACCTGGAGAAAAAATCCTGTTACGAAGGGCCGGAGGGATCCCGCTTCCTGTATCGCTGACCTGTATCTCGATACTCCTGTTCCTCTCATTCAACCTGCCGGTAATCTCGATCCTTCCCTCTCCCCCACTGATGGCATCCAAAGAATTCTTGATCAGGTTCTCGAATACCCAGCCGATCAGGTCCGCGCTGCACCGGATCTCCGGGAGTTCTTCAAGCTTAACCGTAATAATAGAATTAATGCTCAGGGCCGGCCTTCTGCGCTTGAAATACTCAACCGTCCGTAATATTATCTCTCCGATATCCTGATATTCCATCCTGGGCGCCGATCCTATCTTGCTGAACCTTGAGGATATTCTGCTCAATCTCTCCACATCCAGTTCAGCCTCCCGGACCGATGAATCTATCTTTTCTCTGGCTATCTGATCTTTTCTCAGCTCTCCCTTGATAATTTCAAGCCAACCCATGAGTGAAGATATGGGAGTTCCCAGCTGATGAGCGGTTTCCTTGGACATCCCCACCCAGATCGATCTCTGTTCGCTCTTCTTGAGGATCTGAAAACCGATGAATCCGAACAGCGCGAATATCAGAAAGACACCCAGTTGTACATACGGAGCTATCTTTAGTTCCCTGGCCAGGCCGGAAAGTCCGTAATGAATCATCAGTTTCTGGCCGTTGGTTCTTACCGGTATCGGTTTATTGATTGCGTCAAAGCTCCTGACCTTTTCCAGAACCTGCTCCAGGAGAGGATCGTCCGGGCTTTCAGGGTCAAAATCAAGAAGTCTCGAATATTCCGAGTCCTCCATCTGAGGGATCCCGATCTCGTTCCATATCATCGGCCTCCCCCCAGCGTCAGTAATCACCAGCGGCAGAATCATCGCTTCACGGATCTCCCTGACAAACTGCCTGCTCCCCGAGTTTTCCACCCTGCTCAGGGCCAGAGCGGTAAAACGGGAAAAGAGGTTTGTGGTGTTCTCGGCCTGTTTTTTCATGCGGCTTATCAGGGTGTTATTGTAATAAAGCATGGAGACGGCCAGGATAATTCCTCCCACGATGAAATAGACTCTGATCAGGAAGGGAAGATTTCTTGAAAGACGTATCTTCATATTACCCCCCCAGGAATTCTCTGCCGCCCATATAACCGGCCAGGGGGGGAGGTACCCTGACCTTTCCCGTTGGTGTCTGAAAAAGCTCCAGAATGGTCGCAATTATTCTGGGAAGCGCGAGGCCTGATCCATTCAGGGTATGTACGAACCGGGAGGAACCGTCCTTATCTTCCCGGTATTTGATCCTTGCCCTTCTGGCCTGAAAATCCTCGAAGTTACTGCATGAGGAAACCTCAAGCCACTTGCCGGTAGCGGGGGCGTATGTTTCTATATCATAGCACTTTGCGGCCGAGAAACTTAGGTCCCCGGTGCAGAGTTCAATCACCCGGTAAGGGATATCCAGCTGCTCCAGTATATAAAGGGCATCCTGCAGGAGAAGCTCCAGCTGCTGGTATGACTCCTCCGGCCGGACCACTCTTACCATCTCAACCTTGTCAAACTGATGAACCCGGATCAGGCCCCTGGTATCCTTGCCATAGCTCCCCGCCTCCCTCCTGAAACAGGGGCTGTAGGCAACCATCCTGACCGGGAGATCACTGCCTGAAACTGTGCTCTCCCGGAGAAGATTGGTAACCGGAACTTCAGCGGTGGGAATGCAGAACAGGTCATCCCTGCCGCAGTGGTACATGTCATCAGCCATCTTGGGAAGCTGTCCGGTGCCGATCATCGAATCCCTGCTTACCAGGTATGGTACCGCCACCTCTTCATGCCCCCGGCTCCTGTGGGTATCCAGCATGTAATTTACCAGGGCCCTGGATAGAAGGGCACCGTCACCGCGCAGAACAACAAATCCGCTCCCGCTTACCGCGGCACCCGCTTCCAGGTCGAGCACCCCCAGTTTCTCTCCTATTTCCCAGTGAGGAAGTATGGGAAGGTCGTTTCTGAACGGATCTCCCCATTCCCTGACCACCGGGTTATCCTTATCGCAGGTTCCAGGGGGCGCGCTCTGGTGGGGTATATTAGGGATGGTCAGCTCGAGGGCAATCAGTTCTTCCTCAATATCCTTCAACTGATCCTCATACTCTTTTATGGTGGATGAGGTCTCCTTCATCTCCTCTATAAGTTCCGAAGCATCCTTCCCTTCCCGCATCAGCTGTGATATCTCCCTGGAAGCAACATTCTTGCGGTGCTTGAGCGATTCCACTTCCTGCAGAAGCTCCCGGCGCCGGCTGTCCACCTCCAGAAAATGGTCCAGGTCAAAATCGCTTCCCTTGTTCCTGATCCCCTCCCTTACCTTTTCGGGGTCATTCCTGATCAGTTTCCTGTCAAGCATATAACTCTTACTCCATTCATATCTTATAGCTAATTAACTCCCGGCCCCGGTTCCGGCGGAAGAGATCTGCTCTACCAGCTGCCTCACTATATTATTTCCATCCTCCGTATTTCCCGAAACGGTGCGCTCTATCCTGTCTGAGCCATCAGGGCTGACCACTACCGCGCTGAAATCAAGGGCAAACCCCGAGATGCTGCAGAGCGCTCCCACGCACCTGTCCCCTCGGGAGATCTCCCCGGCGAATTCCCTCTCCAGGGAGACAGCCAGGTAAGCATTATGATTATTCAGTTTAGCGGCCAGTTCGCCGGTCCTACTGTCAACCGACCTGGTGACCATGGCCAGTCCGCCCTGCCCTGGAGGAGGCATGCAAACCGAAGAGTTGAAAACCTCAACCACCTTGCCCTGCTGGTTAAGGGTCTCCACTACAAAGGCGGGCAATACGAATCCCCCGCACTTCTCTTCCAGCATCCTCTGGTAACATAGCGAGAAATCCCTGTCGCAATCGACATAACTGAAGGCGGGATGGTGGTAGATCAGCTGGCCCTTGATCACCGGGCTGAACACCTCAATCGGCATCTCCCCGGGGTAATCCTCGAAGATTGAAGCTGATTCGGATATAAAGACGTTGAAGGGGTTTGCCCGGTCAAGGATCGCCGATATCCTGAAATCCCGGCTGAGCGGAAGGGGTACAAGAGAGGCGTCGCAGATCAGGATATCCAGGTCCTCGGACTCCAGCATATCGAAATATAAATTCAGGCCGGAACCGTTATCTCCCCATCCCTTTTCATTCTTAATCTCCTCATAGGTCACGCCGGGGGTAACCTCTCTGATTGAAGAGACCACTTCGTCGCCGGCTTCTCTTACCGCCGAATCCCCGAACGCTATTCTGTATACATCTGCAACTATCTCAGATCAACTCCTTACAAACTGAATAACAACAATTACATTGTCAAGCTACCACAGATAATATCAAAAGGCAAAGACAAACAGAACGGTATCAACTGCTATTTCCGGCAAAAGAATTTCTCGACTTTCTGCAGTCGGCGATGATCCTGTTGATCCTCTCTCCGGAGACTTTGGACCTGTTCATGAGCGAGAATGAAACGAAGAGTAGCACCAGCTGTAGGATCGAAGCGGTAATAAGCGCTGTCAGACTGCCGGCCATGGTCAGGATCCCCAGAATGCCGAACAGCAGGGAAAGAGACCAGAGAATGAAATCAACCTTTATCATCGAACCGAATCTGAAGAGCAGGACATAGTGCAGATGCTTCATATCCGCCTCGAATACCGGGTGGCCGGCAACGGCCCGGCGCAGGAAGGCAAGTACCGCGTCGGTAAGTGGTATGCTCAGCAGGAAAATGCTGCCTGCCATCCTGTAGATAACATCCTCGGCTCCTATTACCAGGAAGATGCAGATAAGCCCGAATATGAGGCCGAAGAAGAGCGATCCGGAATCACCCATGAATATCATAGCCGGAGGGAAATTATATCTGAGAAAGGCAACCGATGCTCCCAGCACCACCACGGAGGTATAGAGTACCAGTGGAATGTCGAATATATATCCTGCCACGCAGAGCTCCGCTGCGGCAATTACTGCGATGCCGGTGGCCAGTCCATCTATCCCGTCTATCAGGTTGAAAGAACTGGTAACGGCCAGTATCCAGAGTGTTACCAGAATAAATGCCGCCACCACGTATTGAACAGTAAGTGCAGAGCCGAAGAATCTGGCCAGAAGAAAGATTCCCCCCAGAGAGACAATTACCGAGGCCGCTATCTGGAGAAATAACTTGTACTTATAATGAAGGGACCTGAGGTCGTCAATTACACCCAGTACGAATATAATGAATCCGCTTACTATCAGGATCGGAAAGAAAACCCGGGGCAGAATCTGTTCCTCTACCAGAAACAGGAAGACGGGAACCAGCCCCACCAGAATGGCCGCTACGATTGCCACTCCACCGATATGGGCTATATCTCCATTGGCCCTGTCGTTCGGTTTCTCACATATTTTCCACCTGACAGCGATATTCCTGATCAGGGGGGTGATTACAAAACAGACCAGAAATGAGAGGGAGAAAGGAATGATTATATCTGAATAAGACAAGATGCCCCTTCCAAAAATCGATTCGGCTGTTCACCCAAGACCGGCAGTATTATTACTGCTGATGAGACTGCCACCCTACTCATCATCGAATGCTTCCTCTATTATATCCGCAATACGTACCGCTGTACGGCCATCCCACAGCGGCGGAATGTCATAATCGCCCACTTCCGCTTCCAGGACTTCCATCGCTGCCGGGTAAAGGTCTTCCGCCCTTGTCCCCACCAGCGTATTGGTGCCCATCTGAACCGTTATGGGACGTTCGGTATTGTCCCTGACCGTCAGACAGGGAACTCCCAGAACGGTGGTTTCCTCCTGAATCCCTCCTGAATCAGTGATCACCAGGCGGGCATTTTTCATTCCCTTGAGGAAGTCAAGATACCCCACCGGCTGGATAATCCTGAAATCTGAATTCCCGTCATCTTTGATCCCGGCCTTCTCCATGACCTTTCTGGTCCTTGGGTGCATCGGAAAAACTACAGGGTGTGTTTCAGCCAGCCTGGCCAGGACTTCGAAGAGGGCGCGGAATTGATCGGGATCATCCACATTGGAGGGCCTGTGGAGAGTTACCAGTATGTAATCATTGCCGCTCAGCCCCAGATCCTCCAGGATTGAGGATTCCTCCGATTTCTCAAGATAAGATTTCAGGGAGTCGATCATGATATTGCCCACGAAGAATATCCTCTCAGTCCCAACCCCCTCCCTTTTCAGGTTGTACTCCGCTTCTGGAGAGGTAGTGAAACAGAAGTCCGAGAGTATGTCGGTTACCATTCTGTTTATCTCCTCCGGCATCCTCTTGTCAAAACTCCTCAGCCCCGCCTCCACGTGGGCCACCGGGATATGCTGCTTGGCCCCCACCAGCGAGCAGGCCAGGGTTGAATTAACATCCCCTACTACTATTATCAGGTCCGGCTGCTCTTTCTTCACCACCCTTTCAAACTCCACCATGACCCCGGCAGTCTGGACAGCGTGTGTCCCAGAACCTATTCCCAGGTAGATATCGGGCCTGGGCAGGTTAAGGTCGTCAAAGAATATTCTGGACATATTTTGATCATAATGCTGGCCGGTATGAACCAGGAATGCTTCGATACCGTCCCTGGTGCCGAACTCGCGCATCAGGGGGGCAGCCTTCATGAAATTAGGCCTGGCCCCCACCACAACTGCTGCTTTCATATCTAGCCTTTCCTGTTCTTAGCCTGATCCAGACGTTCCCCGTACATCCTGTCATAATATTCACTGAAGCTCCCCTCCTTTATCTTCTTCCACCACCTCTGATTCTTGCTGTACCAGCGGACGGTCTTCTCCAGGCCCTTCAGGAAAGATGTCCTGGTCTTCCACCCCAGCGCCTTTACCTTCGCCGAATTCAGAGCATACCTGCGGTCGTGCCCTGGCCTGTCAGAGACAAATTTCAGCAGGCCACTGTCGGCACCGGTAAACTCGAGTATCTTTCTGGCGATATAACGGTTCTCCTTCTCAGCTCCAGCTCCGATATTGTAGACCTCTCCTGGCTTGCCCCTCCGTCCCACCAGGTCGATCGCCCTGCAGTTATCATCAACGAATATCCAATCCCTGACATTCCTTCCGTCCCCGTAAAGTGGAAGCTCCTTCCCCTCCAGGGCGTTGGTGATGAACAGAGGTATGAACTTCTCGGGGTGCTGAAAGGGGCCGTAATTATTGGAACTCCTGGTTATCAGAACGGGGAGCCCGTAGGTTTTGTGAAAGGCCCTGACCAGCAGGTCAGCCCCCGACTTTGATGCGGAATAGGGGCTGTTAGGCATTATCGGGTCTGTCTCTAAGAACCTGCCCTTTTCGATACTACCGTAAACTTCATCGGTGGATACCTGCACAAAACGGGGCACTTTATGCTCCAGGGCCTTCTGCAGAAGTGTAAAGGTGCCCATTACATCCGTCCTTACGAATGAGCCGCCCTCCAGGATGGAGCGGTCCACATGTGTCTCGGCGGCGAAATTATAGATAATATCTACTCCCGGGACCAGAAGGTCCAGGAGCTGGGCGTTACCGATATCTCCCCTGACGAAATCAAGGTGGGGGCTGCTCAGGTAACCCCTGAGGTTATCTATATTCCCCGCGTAGGTGAGCTTATCCAGTACAATAACCCTGTTGCTGCTTTTTCGATCAAGAATCATCTTAACGAAATTGGATCCTATAAACCCGGCTCCCCCGGTAACAAGCATTTTCCTCATTGTTTTAATCCTCTCACATATTCAGCGGTCTTTCCGAGTCCCTCCCGGCATTGAGAGAGAGGGACCACAGTTCGATCATACCAGATTTCAACGTCCGAACGAATAATACCGGAATCCCCTGCTGTCGAGTTCGACATCCTTATATATATTACGGCAGTCAAAGATAACCTTATTCTTCATGAGCCCTTCCACCTTGTCCATATCCAGCACCCTGAACTCATTCCACTCGGTCATTATTATCAGCCCCTCGGCGTCCCGGATAGCCTCATAGGCATCATCAGAATATTTCAGCCGGGAGCCGTACAATTCCTTCACATTATCCATCGCTATTGGATCGTAGACACTCAGCTCGGCGCCTTCATCCAGGGCCCGGTTGATAAACCTGAGTGAAGGAGCGTGCCTTATATCGTCGGTATTAGGCTTGAACGACAGCCCCAGCAGGGCAATATTTTTCCCTGAAATATCGGAGAACTCCTCCTTTATCTTGTCCATCAGCCGGTCCACCCTGGAGTTGTTTACCTGGTCCGCACCTGATATAATCTTCAGGTCCACTCCGCTTCTCTCGGCGGTATGCAGAATAGCGGCTACATCCTTGGGGAGGCAGGAGCCTCCGTATCCGATCCCGGCATGGAGGAATTTAGGACCGATCCTGCCATCCAGACCCATTGCCTTGGCCACATCGCTGATATCCGCGCCCAGCTCCTCGCACAGATCCGCCATCTCATTGATGAACGATATCTTTACCGCCAGGAATGAATTGCTGGCGTATTTTATCAGTTCGGCAGTTCTTACAGATGTAAACACCACCGGTGTTTCCAGGAGATAGAGGGGGCGGTATATTTCTCTCATAATCTTCCTCGCCCTGGGATTGTCAACTCCGATAACAACCCTGTCGGGGCGCATGAAATCCTCTATCGCCGATCCCTCTCTGAGGAATTCCGGATTTGAAACCCTCTCGAACTCTATATCTTCTTTCAGGTTCTCCCTGATTATTGCCCCCACCTTCTCCGAAGTCCCTACCGGGACTGTGCTCTTCTGCACGAATACCCTGTAGCTGTCCATGCAGTAGGCCACATCGGCTGCTACCCGGAAAACCGCGCTCAGGTCCGCCGATCCGTCGTTCCCCATGGGGGTTCCAACCGCTGAAAATATAACTCCCGAGCTGCTGACTCCCTCTTCCAGGTCAGTAGTGAAAGATAATCTTCCCGAATCCCTGTTTCTGGAGACCAGCTCCTTGAGCCCCGGTTCATATATGGGCATGACCCCGTCCTTAATCTGTGCAATCCTGTCCTCATCGATATCCACGCATATTACCTTATTACCAAAATCAGCCAGGCAGGCTCCGCTGACCAGCCCCACGTAACCGGTTCCGACCATACATATATCAGGCATTACCAACTCCCATTTCTATACTCTGCCCGGCCCGCGGATTACCTGCTGTATCTGCTTTTCCAGTAATCCGCCAGGGCGGACAGCATTTTCTCTGCCGAAATAATCCTCTTCCATCCGGTCTCGCCGGAGAGGCGGCTGTTGTCCCCGATAAAGACCGGAACATCCGCCGGCCTGAACAATTCCGGGTCCTTATCTATCTCAACCTCTATATCAAACTGTTCAATAATAATGTCAAGCCCTTCTTTTAATTTCAACCCTTCCCCTGAACAGACATTGTATACCCTGCCTGGCTTTCCCTCCTCGGACAGGATCCTGTAAGCTCTGACCACATCCCTGACATCCAGGAAATCCCTGATTATTTCCAGATTGCCGGTTTTCAGAAGAGGCTCATTTCCTCCATAAGCTATACCGGCGCATTTCTTTGCGAATGAGGGAAATACAAATAGTTCTGACTGGCCGGGCCCGGTGTGGTTGAAGCTCCTGGTTCCCAGTATATCCAGACCATATGTCCTTTGGTACTGCATAGCTATGATTGTCTGGGATGCCTTGCTGGCCGCGTAGGGATTCGCCGGATCAATTGCGGCATCCTCTTTCAGGGGCATATCCGGGCTCTTCTTCCTGCCGTACTCCTCTCCGGATCCTACCGCAAGGACTCTGGGATTATTCCCGATCTTTCTTAATACTTCCAGCAGGTTTATGAACCCGAAAATGTTGACCCTGAATGTCTCCGCCGGCCGGGAGATCGAAACCCTTCCGGAGCTCTGGGCGGCCAGGTGTACAACCAGGTCGGGGGCAGCATCAGAAATCAGCCGCTCCAGTTCGCTCAGATCAAGAAGATCGCATTGGAAATATTCAGTCCCTTCAGGGAATATACCTTCAGCCTTCTCCGGAGATACGATATCAGTTGCCAGCACCGGGTATCCGGCCTCAGCCATCTCACGGGCCATATACCTGCCCACAAAACCATATGCTCCAGTAATCAAGACTCGCATAGAGAGACTCAGATAAGTTTGCCCCTCTCCGGGTTCTGGCGCCAGAATTCCAGCAGATCTGAAAGGGTTTTTTCCAGCGGGATCTCCGGGTCCCAGCCGGTATCTGCCGCGAACTTGCTGTAATCACCCTCCAGCCTGGGAACATCACTGGGCCTCAGGCGGCTTTTATCCTGTTTTACCTCCAGCTCGACACCACTTATATCGATCAGCATATCCAGAATACTCTGGATGCCGTAGCTTCTGCCGGAGCAGATATTATATACTTCACCCGCTCTGCCCTTTTCCAGGGCAAGCCAGTAACCCCGGACCATATCCCTGACATCCGTGAAATCACGGCTGGCTTCAAGGTTGCCGACCTCCATGACCGGCTTCTTCCTGCCCGACTCTATCTCGGTTATCTGCCTGGCAAAGTCGGAGCAAACGAATACCGGGCCCCTTCTCGGGCCGGTATGATTGAATCCCCTGGTTCGTACTATCTCCATTCCGTAACTCTTATAATACTGGTAGCCCAGCATATCCTGTCCCACCTTGCTCACCCCATAGGGGCTGAGCGGCCTGAACGGGTTGCTCTCTCGGATTGGTAATTCTTCCTCCGCTACCAGCCCGTACTCCTCGCTGGAGCATGCGATCTGGATTCTGCACGACAGCCCCGCCTTCCGGACAGCCTCGAAGAGATTCAGCTCTCCCAGAATATTAGTGCTGAGCGACTCGCTGGGAGCATTCCAGGAGGTTGGGACAAAGGACTGCGCTGCCAGATGAAATATATAATCGGGGGAAATCTTCTCTACAACATCCCGGGTGGAATTGGCATCCCTGAGATCGCATTCCAGGAGCTGAAGCCTGTCCCAGATATGTTCGATATTCTCGGTCCGGCTGCGCCATCTTATTATTCCAAAAAGCTCTATATCACTCTTCTCCAGGCAGAGGTCGGCCAGGTGGCTTCCGGCGAAACCGGTAATACCGGTAATCAGAACTCTCATCGATTCTACCTTTCATTTAATCATACTGTCAGGGAGCGAAAGATTATCCGCCCGCCGGTAAATACATCTGAATTGTTCAGTATAATATAAATACGATTAAATGTATAATTAAATCCAGAAAACAATTTACGCTACGCTGCGGCTCTCCTGTTGCTGCATAAGGAATTACCGGATACCTTCCGGCAACCGGCACTCCTTGATATAAAATATAAAATGAGCCGCCAGTGGACCGTCCCCCATAGCCGGTCCTCCTACCCGAAAAGCCCCGTGCTAAGGTACTTTTCGCCCTTATCCGGAATTATTACCGCAACTCTTCCACCCCCTGTCATTTTTCCCGCCTGGACGGCGGCATAGAGAGCCGCTCCGGAACTCATCCCCACGAATATCCCATCCGTTCTGGCCACCTTTCTTGCTGTATCGAAAGCATCTCTCGCCGATACATATATCCTGTGGTCTATTAAACCGGAATGGAACACCGCGCCACAGAAATCTTCCTCTGGATTCTGAAGCCCCTGGATCCGGTAACCCCCGGGCGGAATCACTCCAATTATCCTGGTGCCGGGGGATTCTTCCCTGAACCTGGCCGCTATACCCATGATGGTCCCTCCCGTCCCAACTCCGGCCACAACCGCATCAATCCCCTCCAGGTCACGGAGCAATTCAGCTGCGGTACCACGGTAGTGGGCATCGGTGTTGTCAGGATTGTTGAACTGGTCGGCCAGCCAGTACCTCCCGGGCTCTCTGTCAACTATTTCCCTGGCTCGATCCAGTGCCCCCCGGGTACCGTCACCCTCTCCGGTCAGCTCGAGCCTGGCCCCGTAAGTTCTGACCAGCAAACCCCTTTCGCTGCTCATCTTCTCCGACATCACTATATGTACCGGGTACCCCCTTCTGGCTCCAACCATGGCCAGTGATATGCCCATATTGCCGCTGGTTGCCTCCAGGATGGTCCTGCCGGGCCACAGTTCACCCCTCTCCTCAGCCCTCTCTATCATATTAAGTGCCACCCGGTCCTTGATCGAACCGCTGGGATTTTCTCCCTCCAGCTTGGCGAAGACCTCCACGTCCGGAAGTTCCCGGAAGCTAGTGAGTCGTACCGTGGGTGTATTCCCTATCTTCATCAGTATATTTCCATAAATCATAATCTTATTCCTTCCCCCCAAAAAAAAAGCTCCCGGAAAATTCCGGGAGCTCGTGGCAAATACCTTTATTTCAAAGGGTCAACGATACACGCATCCCGGATATTTATCGGGATTACAACAACAGTTTACGTGTTCGGTGACATCTCTCATATTATCTTCTCCATTCTTTGATCAACAGGAATAATTATACCACAGAGAGCTTTTTATTTCAATTAAAATATCAGCATAATCAATGCCGGATCCTCCGGTCAGCACCTCCTGAAATATACCAGAACAGCCGCTGAATAGACTGTCAGCGTCAGGAAGAGGTAGACCGGAAACCAGACCAGCCCTTCAAAAACAGATTCCCGGTACAGGGCATAGAGAAGGAACATGCCAGCGATCGAGAATGGGAGAGAAAGAGCCGCAGCCCTGGTCATATCGAGCCCCTGCTTTTCGTCGAAGGCCGACTGGTTACCCCGAGCTTTCATCACCACCGCGGAGTAGAGGTAGATAATAACCGCCGGAAGCAGGATCAGCTCGAAGTAGTGTCCGGTCATTATCCTCTCTCCCATGATCAGCGACAGGGCCAGTCCGGCGGCACCGCAGGCGATCCCGGTAATATTGATTGCATAGAAGAGTTTTTCATTCATTCTAAGCGCCTTACCCAACCTGGTTTTCGGCAGCAGATAAAAGGCGATAACGGCAAGAACAAGAACAACTGAGACAAACAACTTGGTATTCATTTAAATCTCCTTTCCATATATCAGTTCAATACTCAATCTTCATCCTCTGTCAGATAGAAAATATCCTCGAACTTCCGCCCGAAGAACATGGCCAGCTTCAATGCCAGCAGGGCCGACGGTACATACCTGTTCTTCTCGATAGAGATAATGGTCTGCCTGGTGACTCCCACCTCCTTTGCCAGTGCCTCCTGGGTTATCTCATCCATCTCAAACCTGCAGCGCCTCAGGTTATTTCCCAGTTTCATAAGGACTCCCCCTTCTCCTCTTTAGAACCACCACAATGTTTAACAAGCTTTACTAAATGTAAAGCATACTGTACATATATTATTAATATTCGGCGCTGATGTCAAGTGTATTTAACATTTTGTTTGAAATTTTTAACATCGTCCCTTAACAAAGGGGCAGAACATTTGCCGCCAGCAGTGAAGGAGGGGAGGTAAATAGATATTTCTGAGCTGGAGTATTATAACCCTTAAAGCATTTCAGGATACCCTGATACTCGGGCTCGCTCAGAGAGAGACGCAATCACCACATTTTTTCTACTCCGGCTTATCTAATCATTTTCATCTTCCGGTTCAGCCGGAGGCCGCCTGCTTCAAGGCGGTAGAAATAGACCCCGCTGGGAACCTGGGTTCCCCGCCGGTCCATACCGTCCCATTTAATACGATAGCTGCCAGCTCCCTTCTCACCCGAAAAGAGAACAGTCACCAGGCGGCCGGAAGGATCATAAACCGAGAGGGAAGCCCGGGAACTTTCACTCAGGCCGAACTCAATCACGGTACCGGGATTGAACGGGTTAGGATAATTCTGAGCAAGGTAGCTTTTCCGGGGTGGAGACGGGGTATCGTCACCGGTAATATCATCAGGCCCGAGCAGGGCGAATACACTTTCATTTCCATGAATATCCACAGCCGAGAGCTTATAGGAATAGCCCTTATCCCACTCCCATTCACCGTCGAAATAAAGAGTATCACAGGGCGAAGCTATCAGATTGTCATCCCCGACTCAAAGAACTCTCCCAACCCCCGGCAGATCCTGTAGCAGTCCAGGTCGGACTCGCCACTGCGGTGCCACTCCAGTTCCAAACCCTCCGGGATGTAACTCTGACTGCCGGCCAGCCCCTTTGGCGGGCATGGAGCCAGGTTATCCACTGAATAGCCACTGTCCGACTCCGATATAAAGAAAGTAAGAGGGCCGGCGGTATGGGCTGTTAGAATTTGGTTATTTCCATCCTGTCAGTAAGTGCGTTATTGACATGGTCAATCAGACACTATAATCTTACTTTATGTTTCCGGTTAATTTCTCCGGATAAGGCACCAATTATTACAAAAATATCAAAGATGCCGTATTACAGCCCGGATTCCAACCCGGAGGGCAATTTGAAAGCGGGAAATAAAATATCAATTATTCTTTTATCTATCTCCGTATTTCTGATATTTCAGGCTGCTTCGTACCGCACCCTGAACGCAAATGAGAATGAACCCTCCTGGGGTCTGGGCATTTCTTCAGGGCTTCTGCAGTCAGTGTCCGGGTCGCTCGACATGGATAATTCATCAGCGGACGTTCTGGAGACCGGGCCCAGCTTCGGCCTGACTCTCAGCAAACGGGCAGGTAACCGCTTCCGCACCGAAATAACCGCCGGGATGGGATGGATGCAGTTTGGCAGGGACCTTTATGAAAGCTCCTCGAATTTCTCTATGGCTGCCCTTATTCTCAGCAACAGCTATTCGGTAATCCGTACCGGGAGGCTGGAACTGCACCTCAGGGCCGGGGCTGGAATGTACTACTGGAGAATATCCGCCGAAGAGGTATTCGGCGGCGCCAGGCAGTTCGAGATGGAAGACCTTCAGAAGGTGAGCATCGGACTTCAGGGAGGGCTGGGAGCATCACTTTCACTCAACCGGCGTGTATCATTGACCGCGGAGAGTAATTATAACTACATACTATGCAAGGATACCTTTCACTTCGGAAGGGGTTTTACCGAGCAGGGAATAATTGATATAAGACTGGGGTTGAGATTTTACCTGTAAGAGATGAAGAAACTGAATAAAATAACTGCTGCTGCCTTTATCTTCCTGGCCTTTTTCTCAGGCTCCGGCGCCGGCACGGGTCCATCGGTGGAACAGGACGGAGATACCCTTATACTGACCATGGAACAGAGCGTCAGGATAGCCCTGGAGAACAACCTGGAGCTTAAGATCGCCAGGGAGAAGGTTATCGAGAGCGAGGAAGGTCTGAAGGAGGCGAGAACATCGTTCATGCCCAGGCTGACCGGGGAGGCGAACTATACCAGGCTGGATATGGCGCCTTTCTTCCCCGCCGCGATGTTCGGCGGTTTCGGTTCCTCCCCCGGGAGCGAGCAGATGCCTAAAAAGATTGTAATCGGCTCGCCGGATAACTACGCCCTTACCCTGAACCTGAGCCAGCCACTATTCACCTTTGGAAAGATCATGGACCAGGTTGATATCAGCGAATCTGCCAGGGACGCGGCGGTTTCCGACTTCCGGGCGCGGCGTAACCTCCTGGCCTTCGAATCGGCTCAGGCATACTGGAACCTCTATAACGCTATCGAACTCAAGAAGGTAGCGGTGGAATCATCCAAACTGCTCAGTTCGCAGCTTCAGGACCTGGACAACCTCTACCAGAGCGGGCTGGCCGCAAGGAACGATATGCTCAAGACCAGGGCACTGCTGGCCGAATCCCATCTCGGCCTGATTCAGGCGAACAACAGTATAGAACTCTCCCGCAAAAATCTCTGCGATATTCTGGATATCCCGCTGGATACTCCGCTGAAACTCTCCGGGGAACCGGATACCGAACCTGAACCATTCATAGTGAACCTCGAAGAGCTCGCAGCTGAAGCACTCAGCCGCCGCCCCGAGGTGGAGGCAGTGGAGAGCCACCTGAATATCGCCAGAAAACAGCATATTATCGATAGAAAAAGTTATCTTCCAGATATTTCCTTCTTCGCGAACCTCGGTTATAACCGACCGGACCGGCAGTACCTGGATGAATTCTACACTACCTGGACCATGGGTGTAGTGGCCCGGATGAATATTTTCGACTGGGGAGCCTCCGCACACCGGGCCAGGCAGTCAAACAGCAGGAAGAAACAGATACAGCTGGAACTGGAAAAGATCAGAAAAGCGGTTAAACTGGACGTTACCAGGGCCCACCTGCAGCTCACGGAGGCGGCCCAGTCCGTATCGGCGGCTGAAGAAGGGTTGAAACACGCCAACGAAAATTACCGGGTGACCCACCAGAAATTCATCGAAGGGCTGGTCAATAACACCGAACTCCTGGATGCCCAGCTGATACTATCCAGGACAAGGGTTAATCACAGTAACGCACTGGCCCGCTACCTGGTAGCCAAATCCAATCTGGACCGTGCTGCCGGCAGGCTGCCAGAAGATATCCCTGATGGCGGGAAGAAGTAATGATCATGAAAGGAAATGATATGCTTTACAATACTTTTGGTAAATTCCTGCGAAAGCGATTTATTCCGGGCTTCGCTTTGCTGGTGGCAGCTGTCTTCTCACTGCAGGTCAGCCACCCCGCAGCCGGGGAGGAAGATGGGCCGGTACCGGTCAGAACCTTCACTGTCTCCAGGAAGGATATCAGTGACCGGGTTATCTTCACCGGTACCATCCAGCCATGGCAGAAAACGAACATAATCCCTGCCACCGGGGGAAAACTGGACACCATATTTGTAGAGCAGGGGGATTATGTAGAGGCGGGAACGATCCTGGCCTATCTGGACATGGCACCGGTCAGGATCCGGATTAAACAGGCGGAAGCGGCTGTATCTGTTGCCGAGTCAGGGCTGGAGAACGCCAGGACCAACTATTACAGGATCCTTACCCTGAAGAAGAAGGGGACCATATCAACCAGGGAATATGAAGAAGCACGCCTGGCCCTCAGGTCCGCCGAAGCCCAGCTTCAGCAGGCTGAAGCAAACCAGGAGATGGCTGATTACAACCTGGGCGAAGCGATAATCAAGGCCCCCTTTTCAGGCCATATAACCAGCAGAAACGCGGAGCCGGGGGATATCTTGAGCCCGGCGCCGGGACACCCCGGTGTGGTTACTCTGATGGATATTTCCTCGGTGAAAATAGAAGGAACCGTTCCGGCACCTGAAATCAAATATGTAAGGAAGGGTATCAGGGCTGTGGTTCATGTCGATATTTACCCCGATACCACCTTCAGCGGGGAGGTATATTCGATCAGCCCGGCAGCCAGTATGCAGACCAGGTCTTTCCCCCTGGAGGTCAGGATCAGAAATTCGGGAGAAAATCTCAAGCCGGGATTCTTCGCTACCGTTGAACTTCTGGCCAGAGAGAAAAAATCGGTCCCGGCGGTGCCGATTGACGCTGTACTGGAAGCTGATGGCACGGAATACCTTTACGTTGTTGAGAAAGGAACCGCCCGGCGGAGAGAGGTAAAAACCGGAATACGGGAAGGGATATTCCTTGAGATAACTGAAGGGCTCATTGGGGGAGAGAAGGTTATTCTTGCCGGAAACACAATGGTGGAAGAGGGCAGCAGAGTCACCGTGGAAGAAGGAGAGAGCAGGTGAAACTTCCCAGAAGATCTGTGGACAAACCGGTAATGACCATGATGGTATTCCTGGCCATCCTGATCATCGGTGTCATAGCCCTCACCCAGATAAAGATCGACGTCATGCCCGAAATAGAGGTTCCCACCATGGGAGTAATTACCAGCTATCCCGGTGCCAGCTCCAAAGATATGGAGAACCTGGTTACCAAGGTTCTGGAATCTAACCTGGCTGCGATCTCTCACGTAAAGGATATCAACTCCAACTCCACGGAAGATTACTCCTCCATTCTGATATCCTTCGAATGGGGAACCAACCTGGACGAGGCGGCCAATGATATACGCCAGGCGATCGACTTCGCGGAAGAGGCCCTTCCGGAGGACTCTGAAGACCCCATGTTGATCAAGTTCGACCTATCCATGATGCCGGTAATGTGGATAGGGATAACAGCGGACCAGAGCTATAATGAACTCTACAATATTGTGGACAAGAGGATATGCGATCCCCTTATGAGGCTCCCGGGGGTCGCTCTGGCAGAGGCGGTTGGCGGAGAGATCAGGGAGATCAAGGTAACAGTGGACCAGAGCGAGCTGGAAGCCTATCAGATATCGGAGGAATCTATTGCGTCGGTCCTTGCAGCAGAGAATATCTCCCGGCCGGCGGGAAAGATCGAGATGGGGAGGAAAGCGTATATAATCAGGGTCCCTGGTGAGTATACCTCGGTTGACCAGATAGCGAAAACGGTGGTGGCGGTGAGGGATGGCCAGCCGGTCCACCTCAGGGATATTGCCGAGGTAGTGGACGGGTACAAGGAGAAAGACCGCCGGGTAAGGGTAAACGGGGAATCTGCCGTTCTGGTGCTGGCCATGAAACAGTCCGATGAGAATACCGTGGAAGTGGCAGAGAGCATCAGGGAAGAGCTTCCCTCCCTGGTCCGCAACCTCCCTTCCGATGCAAATCTTAATATCATCATGGACTCCTCCGAGTTCATCCGGGACTCGGTTAACAATCTGCGGAATACGGTGCTGTGGGCAATACTCTTTGTGGTAATAGTGGTATTTCTCTTTCTGAGGGAGTGGAGGGGAAGCTTTATCGTGGGAGTTACCATACCATTTTCCATGGTCCTGGCATTCATATTCCTTTACCTGGCGGGGTACACCATCAATACCATGTCCCTTTCAGCGGTGGCTATCGCCATCGGAATGGTGGTGGATAACGCTATCGTGATATTCGAGAATATTTATTATCACCGTAAGGATATAGGTGAATCGCCCAACGAATCGGCGGTATTCGGCTCCAGCGAAGTAGGCCTGGCGGTAACCGCCT
Source organism: bacterium (assembly GCA_014730075.1). Classification (GTDB taxonomy): domain Bacteria; phylum Krumholzibacteriota; class Krumholzibacteriia; order Krumholzibacteriales; family WJIX01; genus WJIX01. The sequence continues at coordinate 24,237 of WJIX01000272.1, forward strand.
CCACCGCCACTACCGTCTCGATATTCATACCGGTAATCTTCATTCCCGGGATCACCGGTATTATCTTCAAGGAACTTGCATTCTCCATTATCGTGGTCCTGGTCGGATCACTATTCTGCGCCCTGTCGCTTACACCGATGCTCTCATCCCGTCTGCTCAGGCAGGTTGACAGAAGGCGGGAAACAGCACTTCAGCGATACGGCAACCAGGTTTTCGGCAGGATAGAGGATTTCTACTCAGGGATTCTCGCATGGGCCCTCGATCACCGCAAGACCATCATATTCAGCGGGCTGGGGATTTTTCTTTCCTCCCTCCTTCTTACCGGCCTGATTGGAACAGAGTTCTTCCCCTCGGTAGACCAGGGAGAGGTCCGGGGTAATGTGGAGCTGGCGGTTGGCACCAGGGTGGAGGTCACCGACAGTGTGATGACCCGGGTGGAGAAGATCCTGCAGGAGAAGGTGCCTGAGGCTGACATAATCTTCGCCAGGTGCGGTACCAGCGAATCAGGCTGGAGCGCCATGGTGGGGAGAGAGGAAGATACCCATATAATAAATATCGGGGGTATGCTCATAGACAAGAACGACAGGGAACGGTCCGACGCTGATATAGGAAAGATGCTCTCCAGGGAGATAAAGAAGATCCCCGGAGTAGTCAGTGTTGATTTTACTCCTACCGATATGTTCGCCGCCATGATGTCGGGAGGAACCAAACCGGTATCCATAGAGATTTACAGTGACGATTACCAGGCATCCGGTGAATTTGCCGTGAAGCTGCTTGAGGAAGTAAAGGAGGTGGAAGGAATCATCGACCCATCCATCTCCAGAAAGCCCGGCAAACCGGAGTTATGGGTTGAGGTGGACCGGGACAGGGCCGCCATACTGGGACTGAGCATGGCACATATATCCAATACGGTCAGGAATAACTTTCAGGGGAAGATAGCGATGCTCTACCGGGAAAGGGATGACGAGTTCGATACACGTATAAGGCTTAGCAGAGAAGAGCGAAGAGATATTGATAACCTGCTCAGAACCACCGTAATATCCCCTGTGACCGGCCAGAAAGTCCCCCTGGCGAATATCGCTCATATAAGGAACGAACAGGGAGTCAGGACCCTGGAGAGGAAGAATCAGCAGAGGATAGTATTCCTCAACGCCGGGATATATGGCAGGCCGCTCGGCAACGTAGTGGAAGATATCAGGGAGAAGATCGGGGGAATGGATGTCCCGGAAAATATAGACCTTCATTTCGGGGGCACAGCCGAAGACCAGGCCGAATCATTCAAATACCTTTTCCTGGCACTGATCCTGGGTATAACACTGGTATACATGGTTATGGCGTCCCAGTTCGAGTCATTACTGGACCCCTTCATAATCATGTTCTCGGTCCCCTTCGCTATAACCGGCGTTATACTGGCCCTTCTGATTACCGGTAATACCCTGAACCTGGTGTCATACGTGGGGATGATAATGCTGGTGGGAATTGTAGTAAATAACGGGATAGTACTGGTCGATTACACCAACATACTCAGGGCCAGAGAGTACGGCATCCGGGAAGCGATACTCACAGCGGGGCAGAGAAGGCTGAGGCCGGTTCTGATGACCGCCTTTACTACCATATTCGCCCTGACTCCACTGGCGCTGAGCACCGGCGAGGGAGCTGAGAGCTGGAGCCCTCTGGCAATATCAGTTATCGGGGGGCTGCTTTTTTCCGCCCTGGTTACTCTCATATTCGTACCCACCATGTACTCAATACTGGAGGAGAGGATCAGGAAAAACAGAAAGAAGAACAACAGTGCCATGTAGAATCGGGAGATCAGACAGCTGTATTCCGGGAGGTGCGCAGTAATGAAAATGGTCCTGTTCATATATAACGCTTCCATAGAGGAAGAGGTCCGCCAATGCATGAAGGAGTGCGGGGTCGATAAGTTCACCAGGTTCCAGGAGCTGCACGGAAGGGGCAGGCACTCCGATCCTCATATGGGAACTCATATATGGCCATCCACCAACTCCATGATAATGGTAGTATGCGAGGATGAGAGAGCCCGGCAACTCCTCTCCAGGATGCGGGAGCTGAAGGAAAGGTTCATGGAATCGGGGATAAAGGCCTTTCTCCTGCCGGTGGAAGAATCGATCTGAGAAGCGGCTTAATCAGAAATATATATTCACTCCGAATGCTGGCACTACCGAGAGCATACGGTAATAGCTCTTCCTGGAATAATCCCTGTTATACTGCAGGTTGAAGTAATTATGGTTGTTGGTGACATTCATCACCTCGGCAAAAATGACCGCCCTTGAATATTTCCACTCCATGCGCAGATCGAGCCGGGAATAGGGAGGCAGGAGCGCGGACATCTTCCTGCCCTCGGAAGCGACATAATATCCCGGGGCCGCTTCCTCGACCTCCCCAATAGGGGTATATGGTTTCCCGCTGTTATAACTCCATTTCAAAATCAACTTCATATTATCGGTTATCGCTCTTCTTCCTTCCAGAAGCAATGAGTGCTTCCTCTGATAAGGGGAACTATACCAGTAAGATGGGACAGTTACAGCCTCCAGCAGCCCCGCATTCTCTTCTCTCCGGTCCGGCCTGAAGGTCAGCATGAAGGGTCCGTCACGGCGCTGTGAACTGGTGTAGGCGTATTTGATCAGACCGCCCCAGTTCCTTCCCTCTCTCTTCATACCGATATCGAAACCGTAACCCCTTCCCTTACCGCAGTTCTCAAAGCGTACCGGTTCGGTCTCCACCAGGAGGTCCCATTCCCTTCTGGCGAATCCGTTGATTTCAAGGGAGAGGTTATCTCCCAGAACCTGACGGAGCCCCGCGGTGACCTCAGCGGCCTTCTCCACACCGGCGCCCTCACCCGCCGAAGCAGGATTCCCGAAATCATCCCTGGTATCCCTGGCGAAGATACCGCCTGAGAGGCGCAGGGTTCCCCCTCCCGAAAGAGCTGTCATAACCGATATGGAAGGCGAGATGAAAAGGTCATTGCCGGAGAAATGCTCCAGGCGCAGTCCCGCCCTCAGGGCCGCTCCACTTCCAGCCCAGGTCAGTTCCCCGTATCCGGCCGCGTAACACCATTCCCGGTAACCGTTCTCGATAAACTCCCAGCCGTCAGCCTCCGCTCTCACCGCGGAGTTCTCATTTCTGCTGGCCAGCCAGAATCCCCTTCCGAAGCGGAGATTACACCCTATCCCGGAGTAGGAGGTGTAAAGCCCGGTCCGGATCTTTCCTCCCGAGTAACCCCTCTCCATGTCAAGGCGGAAAGTCCCTCTTGCTCCTGACCAGTGCATGCTTTCATCATCGCTTCCGGTAATATCAAAATCAAATGAATATGGCTGCCATCCCAGGGTAACCCTGGGCACCCACACTCTATCCTCTCCCCTGCGGTAGAAGGCCAGGTAGAGGGCATTCATATCTCTGTGCCAGTTGAGTACGGGAGTTTCTTCAGGCCCGGGCGCGACCTGGTCAGCCTGCATCCTGGAATTGTCACCGGAAATAACCAGGCCGAGCTTCAGGTAGTACTCATCACCCAGAGTTTTTACCATATTCCCCTGAAGGTCGTAGAAGTTGGGAATCTTCATTCCACCATCTCCCCCCAGGGAATTATATATCAGGTCGATATAGCTTCTCCTGGCCAGGAAGGAGCTGTAGATGTCATATATCGAATTCTGCGAGGAAATGGAAGAACTGAGCACTCCCATTGAGAAAGTGCTCCCCGCTCCGGGCTGGAGGCCATCGCTGGTCTCTACCTCCACTACCGCCCCGGTTCCCCCGAAGCTGGAGGCGGAATATGGAGCACGCGAAAATGAAAAACTCTTGATATTGGCCGGATCGTAAATGGAGCACAGCCCCCCCAGGTGGTATGGAGAGGGGAACATCAGCCCATCCAGAAAAAAGGCATTTGCGTCCGGGCTGGAGCCGTGAATACTGAAGCGGCCGTCGAAATCGCTGGATGATGAAAGAGCAGGATTTTCCTTGAGAGATTGAAGCGGGTCTACCTGAGACATGGCGGAAGCGGCCATAACCCCGGCATCTATTTCCAGCTTCTCGAAGCTCATCCGCTCAGTTTCGGCCGGTTCCCTCTCTCCCGATACCCGGACCATTGGCGCCCGGTAAAGACGTTTATCCAGGGGTATAATTACAAGGGCCCCGGATGAATCTATCTTACGGGTGGCGGGAAGATAGGAAACATGTCCTATCCTTAAAAGGTTATTGCCGCGGCCTGGCGGATGCTCAATCCTGAAGAAACCCCTGGAATCGGTGATAGTCACGGTTCCGGCCGCCGGCAGTTCAACCGAGGCCATAACCACCGGTTCGCCGCTCTGAAAATCTATTATTCTTCCGTAGATATAATCGTTACCGTCATCCGTCCCCACCGCCAGATATTCTCTGAAGATATCGGAAGCTCCGGGACTGTCACCTGACTCAGCGGTGGGGACAGATTTCGGGTTTTTCGCAGTCACTCTGGCCAAGGACCGCGAATCGCCCCGGCTATCGCGGGAACAGCCGGCGACGGTAAATCCGCTGCGTTTCAGCGAACTATCAGGAGGCTGGAATAGTTTATCCGAACTGCCGTGGCTTACGGTTTGAGCTCCACAGTCAAGCACCGGCAGAGAGGACAGAATTATCCCCGCCATAATATATTTAACTACACCTGGTACGGGCATCCTAATCTCTCAGGATACCTTCCGTGGCAGTCAGCTTGATTCTTCCATGGGATTACGGTCTAACCAAATGAGATATGCGACAAAGTTCTTCAACCTTACCGCCGTTTTCCGTCTCTCTCGCGGCAAGGCCTTAATCCGGTTCTTATTATACCATAAAACAGCCCGGAACGTCAAGCCTGGCGGGGATATGCACTGCGTACGGTCAGATCCGTCCCTTTCTCTAAAAAGCGCAGATACAGTTTGGAATAGCTGAGCAGGAAAGAGAGGGGCAAATACACGGCAATATCGTTCTGTCAATTAAAGGAGGGCAGTATTTTAATCCTCTATTCTTACCTCATTGAGGTAGAATTCATTCACGGGGGAGAAATCGAGCCCCGTTACATTCTTTCCATAGGCACCCAGTCTGTGAGGATGGCTGATCAGAATCCAGGGATACTCCTCCTGCAGGACCTTTTCCGCCTGGTCCAGCAGGGACCATATCCTCCTGATTGATACCGTTTCCCTGGCATCAATTATCAGTGATTCGAAACGTTCCGGTTTCCACCATCTATTGAATTCGTCCTCTGTATTTCCGATCCCGAAAACACATGAATAAAAATCGTTGGGGTCTTCGGTGTCCAGGAGCCAGCCGGTAATAAGAAAATCATAATCTACCCTCGGATTCCAGTAATCATTTATGTAGCTCTCCCATGAATCCGGCCTGACATATTCAACCTTCAGCCCCGCTTCCTCCAGGTAGCCTTTGATCATCCCGGCCAGTTTTTCAGGTTCCGGACAGTAAGGCCTGGGAAATGGGAGCCCCACCAGCTTGAAACTCCGCTCGCTAACCTGGTATCGGCTGAAAACCATTCTTGCCCTCTCCGGATTGTATGGAACCTCCATCTGCTCTCTCAAGCTGGATATTGCCGGCGGCAGATAGGTCCTGCATTCCACGGCCTGCCCGTAGAATATATTCCTGATTATCTCTCGACGGTCGACTGCAAGGTTAAGAGCCCGCCTGAATTCAGCGTTGTCCAGGGGCGGCCTGAACGGGTTGATCAGAATATACAGGGTATTGCTCCCCTTGATAATATCCAGGTCAAGGCCACTGTCGGAAATAACCTCATCCGCAAGGGATGGGGGAACCGAATAGAGAACATCCAGCCTTCCTTCCCGCATCAGTGCCACTGCCTCCCCGGGCCCGGAGAGGCAGTGGAAGGTGGCGCCGTCAAGGGCAGGCTTTCTGCCCCAGTAACCGCGATAGGCGGCGATATGGATCTTATCGCCCCCGTCCCATTCCTGCAGGGTAAACGGTCCGGTCCCGAGAATAGAGCCGTCCTCACCGGTCTTGGCGGGGAAATTTTTGAGATTGGTAAGCACCTTCAAAAGGTTGGCAGTCCTGACCGGCATGGTGAACCTTACCTTCATCCTGCTCTCCACTGATGGAACACCGGAGAAATATTTATTCTTTCGTATGGAGTCTACTATATCAAAGGCCGTCAGGGGAGAACCGTCATGGAAGGTAATCCCTTCCTTTACCTGGAATATCCAGACCTTCCCCCCATCCCGTATCTCCCAGTCCCGGACCAGGTTGGGCTCCACGCTGAAACTGTCAGGGCTGAACCTGACCAGCCCCTCGAATACATTGTTCTTAAGTATGGCAGTCCCGATGGCATCATTCAATTCGGAAGGATAGAGACATGATGGTTTGCCCCTCACCGCAACCTCCAGCCAGTTCTCTTCCGCTCCCGCCGCGGATATCAGCAGGAGAAGCGAGACCGCGGTAACCGCAAAAAGCTGGCATTTTACGGCTTTTTCCCTTACCATTGACAGTCTAACCAACCTGATTCCTTTTCCTCCTGCCATAAGTTAATTCCCGCCTTGGAGAAGACCCTGCCGGAGCTCCGGGTTCATAACCGTCTCTGAAGATAATAACCTTCAGTACCATCCCCGTTCACACCTGTTCTTATTGTAACCATATAATATCCCTTTCAGCAGAAAGCTGTTATAATATATTTCGGCCGGGGGCTGCAATTCTTGACACCTTTATGCTGATCATTTTTCAGGAATGGGGGAACTGTCTGCCGCGATATTATGCGCGGTGGATAATGACGTGGGATCATTACCTGATATCTAGACAACCTTTATTACCACTATGGTAATGTCATCTTCCTGCTGCCTGTTCTCGGTGAATATTCTTATATCCTCAAGTATCCTGTCCCTGATCCGCTCCGATGATATAGATTCGGTATCCAGGGACTCGAGAAAGGTCTTGAGCCTGCTGTCACCGTAAAACTGTCCTGAGCGGTTTCTCGCCTCGATTACACCGTCGCTGAATATGGCCAGTACATCGTCCTTCTCCAAGCTGATTTCATCCTCATCATAGCAGCTGTCCGGGAAAGCGCCCAGAGGGAAACCGCATCCCTTCCGGTTGAGAACCGAGATCCCCCCCTTCGATTTGAGAATCGGGGGTTTCATGCCGGCGCAGGAAAAAACAGCTCTTCTGTTCGGTAGATCTATGGTAAAGAGGGAAAGGGCCGTAAACATCGTATCGCCGGTCTTTTTGTAGATCGATCTGTTTATGGATGTCATGGCATCTTTTGGCGCACTTTCCTGATTCAGGGCGGCATTCATCATGCCGCTGGACATCACCGCTATCATGGCCGCCTGCATCGCCTTGCCGGAAACATCCCCCACCACTACCGCCAGCTTCGACCCGTTATCCCCAATCTGCATGTAATCGAAGAAATCCCCCCCTACTTCGTTGGCGGGTATGCATTTGCCGGATATATCGAAACCTTCCACCACAGGTGGAGACTGCGGCATAATCGACATCTGGGCCCGGTGGGCGGTTTCCAGCTCAGCCGCCATCCTTACGTTCCGCACCCTCCTCCTGTACCATATTACCGCAAGTACTACGGCCAGCAGGAAGATCGCCGCTCTGAAAGAATTCCTCTGGTAAAGGGGAGGAGTAATGGTTATCCCCAGCGAGATTCCCCGTTCATTCCAGACTCCGTCATTATTGGAACCCTTTACTCTGAAGTTATATTCGCCGGGAGGGAGGGTGGTGAAGTTGGCGAAACGTTTCCGGTAATCGGTGTAAATCCATTCATCATTCAGGCCTTCCATCCTGTAAGCGTACATGTTCTTCTCCGGAGCGGAATACTCCAGGGCGGCGAATTCAAAGGAGAAAATGTAGTCCCTGTGAGAAAGGGTAATATGATTACGCCCGGAAATGTACTTCTGCAGGGGAACCTCCCTGTTCATTATCTTCAGCGAAGTGATAACTATATTCGGCTCGAAGGTATTATCCCTGATCTGAGCCGGATAAAAAGAGTTGAACCCATTTATGCCCCCGAAAAACATCTCACCCTGATCAGACTCGAAATATGAACCGCCGTTGAATTCGTTGCTCTGCAGACCGTCCCTCTCATTGTAGTTCTTAAATTCCCCGGTTTCGGGGTCAAAACGGGACAACCCGTTATTGGTGCTCATCCACAGTTTTCCATTCCTGTCCTCCATCACTCCGTATATCGAATTACTGGCCAGGCCATCTTCTTCGGTAAAGGCGGTAAACCTGCCAGTCCGCGGTTCGAATCTGTTGAGCCCTCCTCCCCAGGTTCCCAGCCAGAAAATCCCCCCGCTGTCTTCATATATGGAAAAGACAAAATTGCTGTTTATACTGTATTGACCGCCGCTCTCAGTAGTGTAACGAACGGTCCGCCCCGTCTCCCTGTCGAACCTGTTAAGCCCCCCACCCTGGGTACCCAGCCAGAACCCACCCCGGCTGTCTTCATATATCACCCTTACAAAGTCATTACTGATGGTGGAAGAATCTTCAGGATCACTCCTGTACCTTGTAAAATTCCCCGTAACTCTGTCAAATCTGTTCAGTCCCCCGCCATTGGTTCCTATCCAGATCATCCCCCCGCTGTCTTCATAAATAGACCTGACCTGGTTGTGGCTGATACTGTTACGGTCTCCGGGAATATTTCGGAAGGTAACAAATCTGCCTTCTTCCCTGTCGGTCATTCTGCATATTCC
>WJIX01000017.1 GCA_014730075.1 bacterium
GAATATTACCATCGGAATCGTAGAAGGTCAGGCCCCCCGCGTGGTCAAAATGAAGATGAGTGGAAATTACATCGGTAACTGATTCAGGGTCTATTCCCTCCCGGCTGAGCACCTCCGAGAAATCTTCGCTCTCTATCTGGTATATATTTACCATCTTATCGCTCAGCTTGGTTCCCGCTCCGCTGTCTACGATGATCTTCCTCTCACCGGTATCGATATAGAGCGAGCGCATCGCCATTGAAATCCTGTTGTTCCGGTCAGCCGGATTGGTCTTCTCCCATAGGACTCTCGGAACCACTCCAAACATCGCCCCGCCGTCCAGCATAAACCTTCCCGCCATTACCGGCTTTATGAAAAATTCTCCTGATTTCATTCATCATCCTCCACTACCACGGCAGTTCCGTAAGCCAGCAGCTCGGAGGCGTTATCCATAATCGAAGAGGTTGAAAACCTCTGGGTTACTACTGCGTTAGCCCCCAGCTCCTCCGCCGCTTCGATCATCCTGTCTATCGCCTGCTCACGGGATTCCGCCACCATCTTGGTGTAGTCCGTTATCTCTCCTCCGACTATACTCTTAAGCCCGGCCAGTATATCTCTTCCTATATTCCTGGCCCTGATCGTATTTCCCCTCACCATCCCCATCACCCTCACAATCTTCTTCCCGGGTATGGTATCAGAGGTTACTATTAACATGTCGCTGCCTCCTTCAGAATGGTTACTTCTCGATATCCCTGTACCGGTCGGTCTTCCTCTCCCTGATTCTTTCTACCAGAACCGAAATGAACAGGATAACAGCGCCGGCGATGATAAGTCCGGCGCTTACCGTCCCAACCGAAACAGTAATAGTATGGAGCCTGCTGACAAACCTGTACAGGACCCAACCCAGCAGAATCACCGCCCCCGCCGCAATCATGCTCCATGCCAGTGTGCGTTCCGGCCTGCCCGCTCCTTCAACCTTCTCTCTTTTCCCGTTTACTTCTTTCATCCTTTCACCTCCGGCCTATCGAAACAGCTCGACGGAAGATGCATTATTCATCACTTTCATCGAAGATCATACTGTAGGCGATATCCCCGATAAACGGAAACCTGCTCAGATGCGTTCTCAAGGACTCGTAGATCAGATAGCACCAGCTGATCAAAAGCAGGATGGAAACCAGTTTCCCGAGCAGTTCGCTTTCCAGAATTCCGGCTACCGCCTGGAGCAGTATGAACAGAATCCAGAAAAGCACTGATTGGGCGGCATGAAACCGTATCATCCTGCTGGTCTTCTCCACCAGGAGAAAGAAGACCCCTCCGATTAACGGGAAAATGTACGATACCATACAGGCCAGGGGTACAGGCATACTTATGTCCGGTATTCCAAAGCGGTCCTTCTCCGGGGTTTCCTCACCCGGTTCGATATATTCATCTTTCATTTACCACTCTCCAGTCTCAGTTTTATCATGCTCCCGGATGATATCTCCCGCGGTTACCTCTCCCCGGAAAGAACCGAGGGTGATTCGGCCCTTACCAACCCCGAATACCGCCATCACCGAATTTTTTCTTCTCAGGTCCGGCTCAATATCCTCGAACTGGAAGTTGACCCCTCCTCTTACCGAGTACAACTCCAGTACCAGGTCTGAGCTCTCCGGGAAGAGTACCCGTACATCCCCGGTACCACATTCGGCGCTGAGCCTACCGGCCCAGCCGGATCCATAGATCCTGCAGTTGATATTCCCCCTTCCCACCCTTATGGCACCGGCCGATTGGCCCGGTCCGTCCACGGTTATATCTCCTCTCTCAGTTACTAATTTATAGCTGTTTTCAGCTTTTGCCAGGATAATATCCCCGCTGACCACCTCGATATCAATATCAAGCCCTATGGGGACCTTCACGGTGCAGTTAATGGAGAGGGAACTCCGGACGGTCCCGGTATAGCTGAATATACCGTACTGCTTCAGGGTAGGGAGCTTCGGGTCGAAAATAAGAGTCCCCCTGTTTCTGGAGAAACCAAGCTCTGTCTCGCCCAGCAGCTCCTCCGCCTCAGATTTTGAGGGAGCCCTGATCTTAAGGCGGGCTTTCACCACGATTGAATCCCGGTCCCATACCTCGGTTTCCACCGAGCCAATTCTGTTTCTCAGTGAGAAGCTCTCCAGGGAACCGGCTGGTTCCCTTAAGATGATCTCCCTTCTCATGGTATGGGCTGACAGGCCTGAACTGAGCAGGGCAAGAAAGATTACAAAAACAGCCAGCTTATCTGATCCGGTATTCACTCTGAGCTCTCCCTGATCTTGAATCTGCTCTCTATCTTATTCATCCTGTCAACAATACCGCCGTACTCCAGTTCGTCGTACCCCAGCATCGCCGCCCCCGAGAATCCCTGCTCCCTGATCTCCAGCGCCTTCCGGGAAATCTTATCCCGGACGTGGTCCCACAGGGGGTGGTCGAAGAGGTCCACCATCTCTGTAAATTTTCCCTGGTGTACACAGAACCCCGCACCGCTCACTACCGGGGGACCGTCGAAATATGATATGGTTCCATTCTGCCGGACCGGCATCAGTGGGCCGTTATGGCTTCCCCTCATGAATCCGGCCACGAAATGGCCTATGGAGTATGGCTCCACTATTTCTCCGGTTGCCGGGAATCCCCCCTGCACCCTGCATATCATCACCGGATCGTCCTTGCCCGTATACTTTCCCGCGATGTTGTGAAGCCTGGTGGTGCTGACCGCTGCCGCTATCTCTCCGGTCTTGCGTGACCTTATCTTCTCCACTACGTATCGCTGGTTATCCCTCAGGAGCGCGGCTATATCATAGATATCTTCCGGAGCATCGAGGGTAATAACCCGGTCTCCTTCGGTATAAGATACATCCATGATATCGAATGAAAAGCCTTCCGACATCTTGGGACTCAGAATAAGCCCGCTGCAGTACATCGGATCGCAGAAGGAAAGATAGAGTGGAAGGTTATAAGCTCCGGGGTCGGTCTTGTCCGCGGCGAAGAAAAGAAACGGTTCGTTAGGGCGCTCCTCGAACTCCATCTCCGCCACCGCCGGGCCCATACCCCTTACATTACCGCTGAAGGCATCCTTCAGCAGGTCCTGTCCCGCTCCGTAAAGGCCCATCTCACGGGCTAGTTCGGTCCCCGCTTCGAAGGCGTTCCAGGCCAGGCCATGTATCTCGCTGTTTCCCACACCGCCGCTGTGGCTGAGCAGTATGGCGATATCATCCCCGGTGGAGCTTATAACGTAGTCATGAACGATCTTCGTCCCCTTGCTCTGAACATACTCACGCACCCTCTCCTTCAGCCTCCTGCCCGGCTTGATATGCCCTCCTATAGATCCGATATCTGCCTTGATAACACTTAATGTGATCTTCATTCCGGTATCCCCCTTTCAGTAAATTTGAATCATTTCCCTACCCGCAGGCTCAATCCGTCACTCCCGGCAAGGACCTCCGCCCTGCATAGCTTCCTGACATCTTCCCTGGCAATCTCAGGATCAACTGAGGGGTACATATGGACCAGCAGGACCCTTGCCGGTCCTGCCTCCGCGGCAAGCCTGCCCGCATCAGAAATGGTCATATGGCCTTTCATTCCACTCTCATCCGGAAAGGAGCATTCCGCGGCCAGCAGGTCGGCGCCCCGGGAAAAATCGATCAGCTCCTGGGTCAGGGCTGTATCCCCGGTATAGACGAACACTCCTCCACCGGTTTTCAGGCGGTAACTCAGGGCGGGCCCGCTCCCGTGACGCGCCCTTATCGCTGTTATTTCAGAATCCTTCAGCTGCAGCCGGTCCAGTCCCCGTACCGTAACCGGCCGAAAAAGGTCAGGCCCGGCCCCAAAAGAGGGGTAAACCGAATTCCAGCTTTCCAGGAAACTGTCCATACCCTCCGGCCCATAAAGTGGTATTCTCCGGCTGGAAGGATAACCGGGATCATTCCTGGCTGCCGCGATGAAATGCCCCAGTCCGAGAGAATGGTCCGGATGAAAATGTGAGATAAAGACCGAGTCAATTGATGATAGGGCAATACCATTTGCGGCGGCCGCTCCGGGCGCTGATGGCCCGCAGTCGAAAAGGATTATCTCTTCCGCGGTCCTGATCAATATGGAGGTAGCACCCCTTCCGGCCGCAGGGATTATAGTTCCTGATCCCAGGACCGTTACTTCGAACATCATTATTCCGCTTTCCTGTAGCGCAGCCTGTTGGACGAGATCCTAATATCCATCGAATCCTTCTCCATGTAATCCAGGAACTCATGGGCGCTGCCCCGGTTTACCGCTATCTCGAGGTACCCCCAGCTGTTGATGATAGCGGCAAGCTCCCCCCTTGAGCTCTGAGCGTAATACCTGTTTATCCGGTTGAGCTCCCTGCCGCATATCTTCACCAGGCAGTTGTTCCAGGGTATCTCCCCCCGGAAAGCTTTTTCAAGGTAATGGACAGTAACGTTAGTTATGATATTGCCGAAGCTGTCTATATATTCCGCTTTGCCCACTATGGAGTTATGATGATCCAGATAGGGTTTTCTGAGCGGTATGGTAAGTATGGAATCGACACTCTCCCCGATCTCTCCGGCCGGGGTCCCCAGGCTGAGATGGGCGGCAATGGGCGCAAAAATGTCTCTGCCCAGAAAGGTTATCCCGCTGGCCTCCCTGGTAAATTTCCCTCTCTCCACCGAATAGGCTCCCCTTACGTTAACCCGGTTCGATATCACGCTGAGCAGGCCGTTGTCCGGGGCCACAAAACTGTAGTTATCCGTTTCAACTATCAGGTTTTTCCTCTCCCCGCCTACACCGGGGTCCACTACGCAGAGGAAAATGGTCCCCCCGGGGAAATATTCGAAGCTGATACCGAGGACGAAACCGGCTTCATTGATATCATGTTTGGAGATATTATGGCAGAGGTCCACTATTCTGGCTTCGGGGTTTACTTCCAGGATCGCGCCCCTCATAACCCCCGGATACCAGTTGTCCAGCCCGAAATCGGTGATTACAGCTATTATACCTTTTCCCATAACTTCCACCCCCTGTCCCTCGTTATCGATCTGTTTAAAGGAAGAGGCCTACCGCAAGGGTAATCAATAGGATGAGGGACTGTCAAAACAAAATTTCAGCGGATAGCTGATTGGATTGCCGCTGGCGGGCAATTGTCAGTGCCCACGGAAATACCAGGCGACCACCGGCATAAGAGATCATTTGCATCTGTTGGCTGGAATAATATTAATCTGTATAAATCTATCAAACCGGGAGCTGTTGAGAAGGGAAGGAATCGAACAGTCTGTATCAGGGGAAGGTATCAGATCAGGTCTACCAGTTCAGCCGCCTTTTCGATCTGCCGGTTAACCCCGTCTTTGTGCTGCTCGATCTTTTCGGTGCTCAGGTCCAGCAGTTCCATGGAGGCGGGGTCGAACTCCCCCCCCAGAAAATCTCCAGGGAACCCGAAACGGATCTCGCGGACAATGCTGTCGGCTATCTTCAGAAGTGCGGTCTCAATCCTCAGCATTTCATCCACCTCTGACAGGGCCCTGTGATGATTTCCCAGTATACCGGAGAGGTCATCTCCCAGATTCCAGTATTGGGCCAGTTTCTCTCCGAAATGAGCATGATCGGTATCCAGAACCTTCCTCTCGGCAGCGGTTATGCTGCACCTTTCGGAGGAAGCGATCTGAAGGGCTTCCCCGAACTTATCCGGGAACAGGATATTCAGGGCGAATTTGCCTATATCGTGAAGAATTCCCGCGCAGAACATGAAATCCCGGTCTATCCCGTCTACAATCCCGGCGAGGTATCCGGAGGTTACTCCTACCCCTATGCAATGCCGCCAGAAGTCCTTGAGGGGAAAATAGTTCTTGTTTGCCGTCCTGCTCTTCTTGAAAACCGAGGATATCGAAACTGCGGCGGCCAGGCTCCTTACAGTCTTCATCCCTATATTAACAATGGCGTCCTGGACATTATTCACGTGGGAGGAGGAAAAGTAGAAGGGGGAATTGGCAAGTCTTATGACCTTTGCGGTCAGAGTCTGATCCAGAGAGATGACCTTCTCGAGATCCTTGGAAGAGGTGTCCGGCGACTCCGCCAGCTTCCAGATTTTGATCAGGATGCCGGGCAGTGTTGGCAGGTCAGTCAATTTCCTGACGCTGGCCGCCTTATCTCCCCTGGTCCTCTTTATGCCATCCTTTGAAGTAACCGTCATCAAACCTCAGTTTCCGCATTGAACCTCTGAACCAGACTCTGTCCCTATCACTGGAAGAACCCGATCTCCTCCTTGATATTAGCCTGTATGGACTTTTCGAGGTCCCCTATATCCTCTTCCTTTACTCCAAGCATAATAGCTGAGAGCTCGTCCTTCAGTTCAAGGTCGGGTTCCTTTATAAATCCAACCCCGATCTTATGGCAGAATTTATTGGCGAGATCTATGAAATATACCAGTGGAGTATCCACCTTCATCTCTGGTTTTATATCATGATGCAGCCTTATTGCTTTCTCCAGCTCCTCTGAGAGATTCCATTTCTTGACCAGAAGCGCCCCTATCTCCGCGTGGGTGAACCCGAACTTCTCCTGTTCAACTTCCATGAAATGCCTTCCGGTATTGTATACTTCCTCGATAATGCCGTCGAATTGGTCGGCGACCTTCTGGAGCAGCACCATTTTCCCTATATCGTGGAGAAGGCCAGCCATGAAAGCCCTTTCCGCGAATCTCCTCTGGGTCCGCCTTGCTATTATCCGCCCGGCCAGAGCTGTTCCCACCGAGTGCTCCCATGTCAGTTTATCCTTGAGTGATATGACCCTGCCCTTCCTGTTGAAATTAAGAAGATTCTTGGTTGCTCTCATTATTGCGATATTCTTTATGGAGTTGAAGCCGAGCATGACAATGGCGTCGGAGAGAGTCTCTATCTTCCTGCTTCTGGAATAGAGGGCGGAATTTGCTATCTTCATTATCTGCCCTGACATTCCCTGGTCCCTGGAGATCACGCTCTGAAGGGCCTGGGCGTTGGTGGCCGGATCGTTGACTATCTCCATTATTCTCCTGGCTACCTGCGGCATAGGTGGGAGGTCGCCGGTCAGCATTATCAATTTATCAAGCGAAACAGTCTTAGACATATATTACCTGCCGGGTCAAAACCTAGCTGACAAATTCCCTGCGCCTGTTCTTTTCCACGTGTCTGTAGAGCTGTCTGAGCTCTCTGCTGATATTAAGCCTGGAACCATCGCCCGGAGACCAACTCTCCGAACCCGCTGCTTCTACCCTTTCCCAGCCGCCGGGACCTGCTTCCCTCGTCAGGCCTCCCCGGTAGAGCTGATCGGAAAGTATCCTGCATACCTCCAGGGATTCCGAGAGTACCTCTACGGCGGAGGATAACTCCCTCTGACACTTCATCACCTCGGCGGAATAGTAACCGCTGCGGTTATCTTCTGTTTCAGCCGGCATTCCGGTTTCTTCCGGTTCCTTTTCCTGTTCTGCGGCCGCTCTTCTCCGGCCGGCCAGGATGTAAACCCAGGCCAGCATGGCAGTCAGGCCGGCCGATACTGCCACTGCGATAACGAAAGACTGCTGAAACGAAAGAGAACTAAATAATTCCATTTCCCGATTCTCCTTGCCTGATAATAATAAACCTCCCGGTCATACTCGCCTATCTATAATGTGCTCTTCATCCCCATCATCCTTCTTTTTCTTCTTCTCGTGGTGCTTCTTCTGTCGATCTTTCCTGTTTTTCAGTTTCTTATCCCTCCAGGACCTCCCTGACGGTACGATCGAATATGGCAGGTTGACCTTATCCATTTTTTATTCTCACCAGCCAACAGTACGTTTCGGTTCCTTTCCCGTCTCACCCCGCCTGATATGATTCTCAGGTCTCCTCTTCAGATTCTGATCCGCCACCGATACTATCAAAACGTATCAGGGCCGATCTCCAGGCCAGGTTAAGAAGGGCTCCTACGGCGTAAAACAGAATAAAAGTCGCGCCCACCCTCTTCAGGAACACCATGAAGGGAACATTCTGAAAAATGCTTATAACACCGGCAGTTAATGCTACTCCGGCAGCTATGGCATTTAGAAACGCCCTCATCTGATCATTTCCTTTTCTTCGATTCCGCTGGTGGTTGCTGCCTTACTATGCCCGGCCGTTTCTTTCTGTTTAACTGTATCGTCAGGTCCGGTCCCGTAGTTTAATAAAAAACTGCTTTCTGAGGGTGATACCCCCATGCTGTAATCAGGTTTAATGAATGACATAAGCATATCAGGGGTGATTATTTCCAGCCCACTCTCATGATCCGGGGAGCTGTTTACCATGGAGAAGGCCAGTTGCTTTTCCGAGATAAGGTTCAGGAAAGCTCCTTTCCGGGGTA